>JBCDKV010000413.1:0-5170 GCA_038746215.1 Bacteroidota bacterium
CTCAATTTGCGGATATTGACCTGAACTATATCTGAGTCAAATGTCAAGAAAAATGAGATATATACAGTCGTTATTAGCATTATTGATTATTTTTTATTTGTTAATTTTCGTTAAAACAGGACATAGGAGTGGTTAAATTAAATGGTTCAGTATGAAAGTCAAACGCATCGAAATACAAAACTTCAAAGGTATTGTTGAAGCCAACATTGACTTCAATAGCAACTTGAATGTGTTCATTGGGAGTAATGGAGCAGGGAAGACAACAATTTTGGAAGCGATTGTAGCTAATATTTACAAGTTCACGTCGCAGTTTGCTGCTGTTAATAAATTTCAACGTCTACATACTACATCTGAACACATAAACTACAATGCAAACTTCTATAAAGTAGATTTGGTCGTAACTTTCGCTAAAATAGGTGAAGTTCTAATCACTCAAACAAAGGGTTTCCTTTCTGGCGAAGAATTGATAAAAGATGAAAAGTTCCAAAAGTTTACGACTCACTTTTCACAAAGACTAGAGGAAAATGAGACCGTACCAATCATAAAATATTATCCTTCCAGTTCAGTGACCTATGCAGGGCATACTAATCCGCCTCAAAAGGTTTACCGCACTGCTCAGTTGGAGGCTTGGGCAAATCTTTTACATGACGATATTGCTTATTCAAAATTATTCAGATGGTTTGTAGATTACGAAGTGAGAGAGCTAAGAAAGCAGCGAGATGCAACTGACTTTGAAATAGAATTGACCGAGTTAAAGCATGTACGAGAAGCCATATCAAAAGCACTAAAGATTCTAAAAGGTAAAGACTACATCATTAAGTCGGATGAAATTAAGCGAAAAGGCAATCATTCTTTAATTCCAGTACTGACCTTACAAGAAAAAGGCAATGGCAGAACGGAGATATTGGACAATAAATCGGATGGTGAAAAAGCAGTCATTACCTTAATTGCCGACATCGCTTATAATCTATCTATCGCACATGGAGCAGCAGATACAACTGATTATTTAGTATCACCTGGCATTGTGTTAATTGACGAAATAGAAGCACATTTACACCCCAATTGGCAGCGAGAAATTATTCCTCTCTTGCGTCAACTATTTCCCAATATTCAATTTTTCATCACGACACACTCACCACAGGTCATTGCTTCCGTTAATAGTGAAAATATTTTTCTTTGTGAAAATTTCGAGTTCTCTAAAATCAATATTAAGTCTAAAGGACTGGATTCCAACAGCTTATTGAAGTATGTTTTCAATGCGACCGAACGCCCACGCCGATACGTAGACTTAATTGAGCAATTCGAAGCCCTGATGGAACAAGAGGTAGAAATAGAAAAACTAGAAGCCATTATAGATAAAGTCAAGATATTAGAACAAGAAGATCAAGGAACAGATGTTAGTGAACTCGAATTGCAATTAGAGGCTTACAAATTTGATATGGCGCATGAGGTGGATTAAAAAGAATAAGCCCCCTGCTTCCTTTGAGACGTACATTCGAGCGGAATTCGCTAGCTTCGATGCTATGGATAAAGAGGTGAAAGACGAACTGAGAAATGCGCTACTAGCAGAGCAATTTGGTATTTGCGCCTATTGTCAACAAAGACTCAGGATAAGGTTTATAAAAATAGAACATCATTGCGAGCAAAGTATTTGTAATGGTACGGATGGTACAAAAGATCGACGTTTAGATTATAGCAATCTATTTGCCGTCTGTAAGGGAAATGAAGGCTTAAAGGACAATTGCACTGTGATAGTCAGAAGGCGATGAAAGAGAAGCAAATTGTAAACAGCGGCTTGCCTATGAAAATTTCCCCAACGAGTAAAGCACACGTAAACACAATCAAGTACAGTTCCACTGGAAAAATTGCTTCTAATCTTTATCAGTCGGAAATAGAAGACCTGCTTAATTTGAATGTAAAGTATTTGAAAAAAATGCGTCGTGATGCGTGGTTGGAAATATTCAGATTGAGTCAATAAAAGAAAAAAAGCAGCGGGATTAACAAAAAGAAAATGGCAAGATTAATCGAAAAAAGCCTAAGTCTAAAAAATGGAAATTTCACCAAAAACTTTCCTACTTTGTACGAATATATGCAGCAAAAATTTATTGGTTGAGAAGGAAAAAATCATGTCTACTATTGATTTGTAAAATTGAGCTTATTTAACTAAATGCGTCTCGAGAATTAGCGGCCTAGCAAAACGAGGCAATAGATATAAGAGTAATTTTTTGTAAATAGAAAAATTTGACGAATATGCCTCAATTTGCAAATGCTCATGAATCGCCACAATTTCTGCAGTTGTCAACTGCAGAAATACAAAACTCTGATAAACAGCGTTTTAAGTTTGTGTTGTTGATTTCATAGACTACTGGACATTTGTAAGTTACAGAAGAAAAGAGAAGCAGATTACATAGCTACACTAGCTACTTTTCTTAGTGTTTCTAAGTGTCCTTAGTGTTTCAAATTTGTGTTTTACCCAGTAGTATTCCAAAACAGATAATGAACTAGCATCCGTAAAAGCTCCCTTGCTCAAAATTGTCTTAAACCTTATGCCTCACCCGCTCTAGCAATGATCTGCCCCGCCAATCGCCGACTGGCTTGATCTCTATTCTTCCACCAATCCATCGACCAAACGGGTAAGATGTCAATACCTTGCTGCATCAGGGCGGTTTGCATTTGATGTTCCCATTCGTAATTGGTCGGGAGATGTTCTGCGAGAATACCTTCGGCATAGATTGCCATCAAGCGACCTTGTTCGTGTTTGGGTTGCACCACTAAAGGCATATTGTGGTTGTCCACCGTAGCATTGCGGAACACTCGATTTTTTTCCAAATAGGGCTTGATCGCCGCTGCTATTTCATCCATAAACAGCGCACTTTCGGGTGCTTCTTCCTCTACGGAAGCCAACTGAGCTAGCGTGCTTGTTTGTAGCGATTCATCGCCACTTTGTACAGCATGAGCATACTGAAAAAATTGAGCGAGCAGAAATCGTCCTTCTTTTTGTGTTTGCGCCCCAAACTGCGCCAGTACTTTTTCGGGCATAGAATGTAGGATATACAAAGACTGCTGCGTACTAGCAATCAAAGATTTCACGAGGGCAGTGCCCCTTGGCGTATCGAGCAAATTAATGTGATGGCTCATAGTGCCGTTTCGATCTATCGCACCAAAAGTGGCAGAAAAAATCAAAATATCAAACTCTTGCGCATATAGTTCATCTAAGCGGAAAACTCCCAATCCACTTCGCTCAAAACGCTCCATAAGATTCCTGCGAGCCAGCTTAAGCCCTTCCAATTGTGCTAGAATTAGGTCGCGTTGAGCTGTGGTGAAAGTCGCAATACCAATGCGCGGATACTGCCCGATTTTGTTGGGTTCAAACTGGTTGAGCAGCCGAATAACCGCTTCTGCTTCGACGGTATTTTGCTGTTCTGCTTCATCAAATCGACCTTCCACGTTTTGGATGTGCAGGTCTGGCGCATCTGGCTGCACCATTTGACTTTGTGCCTGAAAAACAGCCGCTTTCAGTCCTTGTGCTGAACCATACAATTGCCTAATGGCTTGCACGGGCAATCCACTTGCCACGGCTTCCTCAAAAATAGAAGGTACAGAGAGGGCGTGTGTCAACGATTGATCGCCAATAAAAATTTGCTGTTTGCCCAAGCGTAATAGATGTTCTACACTTGCTTTGGGTACTAAGTGGGCTTCTTGAACGATGATGTAGTCAAACTGCGCCTCCGTTTTGGATAGCAAAGCTTCGGCAGCTTCGGGCGTGCTGAAAATTACGGGAACAAAAGCAGTGAAAGCATCAAAACCTTGTTGGACAGCAGCTTGCATATCCATTAGACTAGCGGGACGCTTGCTTTTCTTAAAAATCAACTGGAAGGCTTTTTTATGAGCTTTTCTAAACGCCTCCAATTGTTCGCTCTGCTGATTGCGCCAATGAATGTTCATGTGTTGCAGCAGCAAGGGTCGCAACTCGCTTCGATGATCCGCATATTGCTGTATACTATCGGCAGTAATCTGTTTTAAGTCCGAATCGTATTGCCGTTTTAGATAGTGGTGCAAATACCAAGATTGCAGCGCAGCTTCCCATTGCGGTGGACGTGCTTTTTGCAGTGCAATCAAGAGTTTACGCACTTTATCTTCACCTTGCAGAAAATGTCGTTGCCAATCGAAATACAGCTCAAAGTCTTTCATGTGAAAAGCTAGACTTTGTAATTCTTCTAGTAGATGCTCCAGTTGGCGATGCTGTGTGTTGAGGGTTAGATTTTTATCCGATAATTGCTGATCTAATATTTTTGCTTCGTTCAGGGCGGTGAAAAGCGCACGCAAATCTTCTTCCAATTTTGCAATGGGTCGTTGTTTTTGTAGGGCTTGCAGTGCTGTTTTGCTACTCAATCGCCTCATTTCTTCGCTCCGTTGCGCCTCCCAAGTTGTTTTCGAATTTGCTAAATCTTCGTTCAGTTGCCTGAGTTCTGCACTCAAGATATTCAGATTTCGATGATTTTCGTCGAACCTGAAATCTAAGACATTGTGCTGTTGTAATACTTTTTGTAGCTGCTGTACTTGTAGAAAAATTTGCTCTTTTTCCCTTAAAAGCTTTTTGTTCCTTCTCGTACCAATGGAGATATTATTGACGCTATCAAAGTCGTCTGGATAGCGCATCCGCCCGTTTTGGATAGCTGTTTGTATAAGATGGCTACGGTCTTCGATTTCGTGAAAGACGCTTTCGTAATAATACGTCAAGTCATTGCGATAATTACTCTTCGCTTGCGCAAAAGCTTGTTGTAGTAGTTCCGCTTCTCTAATAAATTGCGCCAAAACGGTATCGGCATAGTTTTTTGCCGCCGCTTTATCTTGCGTGGTGAATACACTCGGATGCAATTTTTTGAGCGGATGCGCAACACTCATGGCTGGATCGTATAAGGCTTTGCTAATTTCCAGTTGCGTGAGTAATGATGCTAGTTCTTCCTCCGTCCAATCAAAGTCTGCCGTATTCAGATAACTATCCAAGTAGTGCGGCGCAGCTATTTTTGCGTGTTGCAATAATTGCCCGACCGTCGCTGTCCAATTGAGGGATTGCAAACACTTTTTTTCGGTAAACTGATGATAATTGCTCAGTCGCTCTTTTTGCCGTTTGCACTGCTGAACGAGTATATCAAAATGGGCTTGATCC
>JBCDKV010000414.1:0-5166 GCA_038746215.1 Bacteroidota bacterium
GATGGGAAGTAGATAGTCCACCACTTTTTTCACGCCACTAAAAGGCTTCTTGGTATACACGACCCAATCCATTCGACCAGCACCAAAACACGCTTACCTTGATCTGGCTTGGCGTATTTAATGTAGTGCAGTGTGGTGGTCAGATTTGCTGCTCACGCAGGATGTTCCAAAAAACGTTTCAGGCTCACGAGCATTTACAAATGCGAAGTGTTGTGTCGGCAAGCCTGACTTGTATTTCTAGGATTGTTTTGGTCATTATAGTCGGAGACTAATGAACAGGACGTTGCGCTTTTGTAAATGCTAGCGAGCTAGGTTAAGCTGTTTATTCTTTTAATGCTTTCCACACGATTTTTATCCGCTTGACCAGTCACACTTCCATATTCCCACGAATCTGCGCTGCGATTTCTGACATTGCTGCTTTGTCCAGTTGTAATTTAGGACGCGAAAAATCAATATCACCAATGCTATTAATCGGTACTAAATGAATATGAGCGTGTGGTACTTCCAAACCGATCACTGCTACACCTACTCTCTCACAAGGCATACTTTTATCTATTGCTTTTCCTACTTGTTTAGCAAAAGTCATCAAGCCTGCCAATAGATCATCCTCCAAATCGAAAATATAGTCCACTTCTTCCTTAGGAATGACTAAGGTATGTCCCTTCGCCAACGGAAAAATATCCAAAAAAGCAAGATAATCTGCTGTTTCCGCAATTTTATAGGCAGGAATTTCACCTTTCACAATTTTTGTAAAAATACTAGCCATGGTATGATCGTTTTTTGCAAAGAAAAATAAATTTGTCGCTTGCAACAAAGATTCTCAACCTACAATATACGAAAGGTGTAATTTAGTAGGTACACTTTAGCAAGTTTATCTGCTTACTTGACATTATCTTTTGAAAATTAACTTAGGTGTGTATAAAGTCTCGTTTTTCTTAACAGAAACCCGTCTGAGTCAATGCAAGAAAATCGCGCAACAGGTATGCTCAGTAAGTCTCTTCGGACGGAAACACAAATTTTTCCTAAAAAATTTGTGTTTCCGTCCATAAAAAATCTCTATGCATACTTGTTGCGAGATCTCAAGGGATTGACTAAGGCTTGTTTCGAGCATTGCGAAAACTTCGTTTTTAATTTTCAAAAGACCTTCGAACAACAATGATATTGTTTTTGGAATCGAAAATGTCCACTACTTTCATTGCTCAGATAAGCATGTCTAAAAACCTTTCCTATGCGTATTACTAATAAATACTTTATCCTAATGATCGGACTATTCTGCTTCCAAGCGTGTAGCACTAGTCCTCAAATCAATGAAATGCCGCTACCACTTGATAAGTTAGTAGATGTGATGACGGATGCGTACGTAGCTGAGGCAGCCGTCCAAAATTTTACCGTGGGGATCAAAGACAGCATCACCGATCTTTACTACGAGCAGGTATTTGTTATACACGAAGTGAGTAGGGCAGATTATGAGCAGAGTTTGGATATTGTTAAATACCATCCTGTTGTAATGGATACGATCTATAGCCGAATGACCAGGCGCTTGGAAGCTTATGAAAGTTTGGATGAACCTGAGGAAAAGAAGGAGAGGAAGTTGCAACAATAGAGGCGAGAACTAGAGATCAGGCACTCAGCCTAGATTTGCTAAATTTCAAAAATGTAGTAGTTATCCGTGCGCCGCCCATAGAATAAAGAAGCCTCGTACCCAAAGGCTACAAGGCTTACATACATGTAGATTGTGATCTTATTCTTATATCAGACTAGCGTGCAATGATTATCGAACAAATTGTGGCTTTCTTGTAGCGCGATTAATTGATAATTAAAAAGCTACCCAAGACAAGCCAATAGCTAATTGCCAATAGCAATACTAGTCGACTTCTTTACCGCCATCTAGTCTATCTTGATATTCGTTTAGTTCGTCCCACTGTCCAGCCGCTGCCATAGCAGCTTGTTTTGGCCAAGTTGTTGGGTCGTGCATCTTATAACGGTTACCCGCCGCCAATAGTATTTCTTTGATGCGCTCAGGCTTAGTTTCCGATAGCAGAGCAAAAGTAGTAATACCTGCTTCGTGCAGCAAACTTTCGATCTTCGGTCCGATACCTTCGATTTTTGTTAACTTATCAGGTTTTGCTGCTGCTACCTCTTCTTCCGATGGAAGACTCGTAACTGGAGGTGCTGCTTCTTCCTTCGCTTCTTCAACGTAGGCCTCGGCTGCTTTCAAATCTTCTTGTGTTACTGCTGTCTCTGCTGTCAGGGTAACCATTTCTTCTGCTTCCTCCACTGCGGGATTAGCTGCTAAAGGCTCATCAGCAGGTGCCTCTACCACTGCCGTAGCTTCTGCTACTATATCATTTACGTCAGAAATGGGTGCTGCTGCGCTGAATGCGTCAATTTCTGTCTTACTTTTATCTTCCACCTCTACCACTGAACTAGCAGTTGCAGCTACTTTGGGCATAGCAGGTTTGGTCATAACATCTTGTCCTTCTGGAATGATGCTAACAAAAACACGGTTCTGACGACGTTTTCTGAATGCTACTACACCGTCTATTGCTGCGTGTAACGTGAAGTCTTTGCCTAAGTAGGTATTTTCGCCTGCGTGGTATTTCGTACCTCTTTGACGGATGATAATATTACCAGCTTTAGCATGTTGACCCCCAAAGATTTTCACGCCTAATCGTTTGCTCTTACTATCCCGTCCATTATCCGTACTACCTACTCCTTTCTTATGTGCCATGATTGATGATCTTTTTCGATTTAAAAAATAAAAATGAAAGCAAATAACTAACCAACAATACTATCAATCTTGATCTTAGTAAATTGTTGGCGATGTCCATTCTTCTTCTTGTACCCTTTTCTACGCTTCTTCTTGAAGACAATCACTTTATCTCCTTTCTGATGACCTATCACAGTAGTAGCAACCTTAGCTGCATCTAATGTAGGCTTTCCAATACGAACGCTATCGCCATCTCCAATGAGATGTACGTCGGTGAAGGCAACTTCTGTTCCTTCTTCAGCCGCTAGCCGGTGGACGAAGATTTCCTGACCTTCCTCTACTTTAAATTGTTGACCGGCAATAGTGACAATTGCAAACATACTCATTAATAATTTTTGACTATTTCTTACAAATAATCCATTTTTTCAAAAGGAGTGCAAAGATAAGCTTTGTCATGGAGAAATACACGTTTTATGGCTACTTTTTATGCTCTATCAGGACAAAGCGTGACTTTTGCAGTAATAACCGAGAAATTAGTAGACTTTTTAGCTCAAATGCGACCAAATGTTGCTATATTAGTCTTCGATACATATCAATATTCCATTTAAAAACTTTTTAAAATACCATGCCTGATATTTTAGATCATAACGTCAGCGAACAAACGCAAAAGACTTACACTTTAGCCAGCAAAGGACAACGATTTGCCAACTACATCATTGATATTATTGCCTACACGGTACTGTCTGGTTTGATAGGAGGAATAATAGGAGCTTTATTCTTCGAGTCTGTAGATAATTATTTTTTAGAAGAAGAGACCAGTAATTCAATTAGAGATTGGGTAGTAGGTGTCCTAATCGTGGTAGGTTATTACACGGCATCAGAATATTGGCTAAAAGGAAAAACCTTAGGTAAATACATCACCAGAACTAGAGCAGTACAGCTAGACAACAGCGCGATGAATTTGGAAACAGTACTCAAAAGAAGCATCATTCGAGTCATTCCCTTTGAAGCCCTATCTTTTCTAGGCGATAGTTTGAGAGGTTGGCATGATAAATGGTCGGATACTAAAGTTATTAGGGATGAAAATTGGGAAGATATTAGTCCTTTCAGATAAAATATGATCTATGTTCAAATCACTACCAGCACATTTCAGAAAATATGGACTCCAAGCGGATGTGCGGCTGTTGCTATTACTACAAAAAGCAATGGATAAGAATCTAGTGCGTACACTGGGCGATTTATATGTATTTTTAAAATCACTCGTGACGAATGAGCCTAAAGAGTTTGGGCCTTTTGTTAAGGCTTTTTATGCGTATTTTTTGGACGTTGAAGTACAGGGAAACGAACAACTGAAAGATGCTATTTTAAGATCGGAGACTTTCGTGGAGTGGCTGGCAGGAGCATTGAAGGACGATGTGCTAGAAGAAGCCGATTTGGACGATTTGATTAACCAATTTTTGGACGAAATCCATCTCACCCAATTGGATGCAACCAAATTAGTAGATGCTAAAGATCGCTTTCAATCGGATGATCCTAGCCGACAAGACGAAGGGGAACAAGCAGGTTCAGATGGAAGTCGACCAAAA
Organism: Bacteroidota bacterium; assembly: GCA_038746215.1. GTDB lineage: Bacteria > Bacteroidota > Bacteroidia > Chitinophagales > Saprospiraceae > JAAUTG01. The sequence goes on from JBCDKV010000414.1 coordinate 4,297, forward strand.
GAAGCCTTGGATTATCGAGATATTCCGCTGGAAGAACTGCGCAGACGGATGGAAGAAGTTGCTCGTCGACAACGCGCGCGACATCAAGGTGGCGATCATTGGATTGGGCAAGGCGGGACATCCCCTTACGGCAACGAAGGTAATGCAGCAGGCGGTATTCGCAAAGGCGGGCGTGGCGGTGGAAAAATGGCACGTCAAGTCTTAGAAGATCGAGCGTTTTATCCAGTAGACACCAAAGCAATCCTTCGAGACGATAATATTGATGCGGCTTTGGCAGCTTTGAAAGGAATAGAAGAAGCATCCACCGAGCAGATTTTAGATGTGCCCATCACCATCAAAGAAGGGCTGAAACAAGGTGGTATCTTTTTGCCTTATCAAAGAGACCATAAGCAGCAAAAAATTCAAGTCCTGTTGCTAGTAGATAATGGTGGCTACTCTATGTCACCCTACATCAAAAGCGTGAAAAAGCTGTTCTCTAAAATGAAAACGCGCTTTGCACACGACCTGAAAACCTATTATTTCCACAATACCATCTACGGCGGTTTGTACGCCAATCCAGCACGTACTAAATTCGTTCCCCTGCAACAAATCTTGAAGTTGGATAAGAGTTATAGCCTTTTCGTAGTCGGTGATGCGGATATGGCACCTTACGAATTAGATCAAGACAGCCTGCGCGAATGGACTGCCCTACAAACACGTTTCAAACGCACGGCTTGGCTCAATCCCATGCGCGAACGCTCTTGGGATTGAGCCAAGCCGTGCGTTTGAAACGTGCTTGTAGGGCAGTCCATTCGCGCAGGCTGTCTTGATCTAATTCGTAAGGTGCCATATCCGCATCACCCACTACGAAAAGGCTATAATTCTTATCCA
>JBCDKV010000415.1:0-5156 GCA_038746215.1 Bacteroidota bacterium
GGTGGTTCATGGAAGGAAGCTGTCTTGGACGGCAGCGATGTGGGTTTTAAGGACAAAGCCGAGGATATGAATTATCTGAAGCAAATGAAAACGCGAGCAGCAGATAATGGGGTGACGAGCCTTTTAATTATGATAGACCGAGAAGGTGGACTGGGTGACACGGACGAAAAGCAACGCACGAAAGCCGTAGAAAATCACTACAAATGGGTGGATGCTGCTAAATTTTTGGGGTGCCACTCCATACGTGTCAATGCTTATGGAGAAGGTACGGCAGAAGAAGTCGCTCAGGCAGCAGTGGATGGCTTAGGTCGGGTTTCGGAATATGCCAAAAACGCCGATATCAATGTCATTGTAGAAAATCACGGCGGCTACTCGTCTAATGGCAAGTGGTTGAGCGGGGTTATGACTGAAATCAACATGGAAAATTGCGGGACACTGCCTGATTTCGGGAATTTCTGTATCAAAAGAGGTAAAGATATGTGCGAAGAAGAGTACGACCGCTACGTAGGAGTTGAAGAGTTAATGACTCATGCAAAAGCCGTGAGTGCCAAAACGCATAACTTTGATGCGGAAGGCAACGAGACGGATACGGACTATATGAAGATGATGAAAATCGTGAAAGATGCTGGTTACAAAGGTTACGTAGGTATAGAGTATGAAGGAAGCGGCATGAGTGCCGATGAAGGCATTATGACAACTAGAGATTTATTGATAAAAGTAGGAAAGCAATTGAGCTATGAATCAATTAAAATAAAAACAGGCAATTCAAGTGCGTCTCGCAATTTGAATTGCCAATTTTTATCTTGACTGAGGCTAAACAATACCTTTAATCAATTGAGTAGCTCCATATATTGTTATAGACAGTTTACGCCCACTACCCGTCGTCTCCATATTTTTCTTGGCGATAACGCGCATTGAGTACCTCATTACGACGCTCGACAGAAGGTTTTGTGAAGTGCTTTCTGCGACGCAGCTCCTTCGTTAACTTCACTTTTCTGTGTTTTCTTTTGTAGCGTTTTAACGCTCTATCTATGGATTCTCCATCCTTTACATTGACTATAATCATATAGATTTCTCCAGTAAAATTGATTAAAAAATTAGAATAATTGAAAGCCCACAATGAGAATAGACATGCGAGCTGTGCAAATGGGCTGCAAAATTACTGCTTATTTGCCAAAAATCAAAGCATTTTCTGTTTCAGCACTTCATTTTTGTGTTAAGATTGATGCCAAACAATCAGATCAACTTGTCTAAAAAGCTAGTAAGACCACACACCTGAATCTATATTCAATACTATACCGATCACTTAATCGTCGCTAACTGGTAATACTTTCCTTGCTGCGCCATCAGTTCGTCGTGTGTACCTTGCTCTACGATTCGTCCGTGGTCTAGGACAAAAATTAAATCCATTTGTCGGGCGATGTTGATTTTGTGGGTGATCAAAATGATCGTACGATCTTCGTAGAAAGCTTTGATGTTTTCAAAAACGGTGAAGGCAGTCAACGCATCCAAAGCACTAGTGGGCTCGTCCATGATGAGGTAGGGCGAATTCTGATAGACCGTTCGTGCTAGCAAGACCCTTTGGGTTTGTCCTTTGCTGAAGGACTTGCCACCACTACCTAATTTGGTCTTCAATCCTTGTTCCAAATCATCGACAATTGCTCGCAACTCACACATTTCAATGATTCGATCCAAAAATTCTCGATCTACAGTCTCTTCGTCTCGCTTCAAGGTGATATTATAACGTAGGCTCTGATTAAACAGCACGCTTTCTTGCATAAGGATGCTACAATTGTCTCGCCAAACCTTGGTGTTGATAAATTCCAGTTTTTTATCTCCAATCCAAATACGTCCCTTGGAAGGCGACAACAGCCGCAAAATTAATTTAACCAAAGTGGATTTTCCGCTTCCACTCTCTCCAACAATCGCCACATTAGCATCGTGAGGAATATTGAGACTAATATCCTTCAAGACATCTGCTTTATCGTAGGCAAAAGAGACGTTTTCTACTTTAATGGAAGCTTGTTGCGGTAAATAATCTATGCCATCATCCACAAAAGGTTCGACATCGGGTGCCTCCATCACTTTTTTGATACGATCAAAACTGAGCTTGGCTTCTTGAAATTCCGCGACGAATTGCACGAGTGTGTTGGTCTTTCGATTGAGTTCTCCGATGATGTATTGAATGGCGAGCATACTTCCCAACGTCATGCTACCTTCTACGACACTTAGGGCAGCAAAAAGGATAATGAATATATCCCTAACTTGGTTGATAATCAGCGTTCCACCATTGTTTTGATTGTGAATATGGAGCATTTTTAGACTGGTCTGTGCCAAGAAATTTTGGACGACTCGCCAGTTGCTCATCCGATGTTCTTCCAGTTTATTCACCTTTATATCGTTGACGCCATCCACTGTTTCGACGATGTCCGCTCGCACCCTACTGGAAGCATTGAACTTCCGAATGTCCTGCTTTTCTCTAGCCTTCAAGAACATAACATCCCAACCAAATCCAATCAGAATTGAGATGAAATAGACTGTACCAATCGTCACATCGAATATGAAAAGGACGATACCAAAGGCAATGAGTTTCAAAAACAGTTCTAACAGAAAGGAAATACTGTAAGTGAAAAACTTTTCCACTCGAAGATTATCGTTGACCAGTTGAATGATCTCCCCCGAGCTCTTTTTTGCGAAAAACAAGACACTTTTGGTGAGTAGGCGTTGCATGAAAACATTCAGTAAATTCATGTTCATCCGAACACCGATATGCCGCATCAGCCAGCCTTTGAAAAGATTGGTGATGATGTTGCCCATCGTCAAAACAAAGAGCGACAAAACCACCAAATAGATAAATTCTATGTCTTGGTTATTGATGCCTTGATCTACTAATGCTCTCGTAATGAACGGAATAACCAACTCAATAAACATGCCTGCTACTTGCAAGAGCAAGAGTACAACCACCCCCGATTTGAAGGCTTTCAACCCAAAGATGAGCTTACCGAAGGAAGTATATTGCGATTCGGAATGCATACCTTATTGTTTTTGTAATCAGTGCGGTAACAAATTCAGTGGTGAAGATAGTTAAAATATGACGGATACTTCGTTTAGGATAAAAAAGTGTATTTCAGATTTCCGCAATCAACTAGACATATAAAATGTTAATCAATTGATTATGAGCATAATAAATTCGATATATCCTGTACACATTTGATTTTTAGATGTACTTTTTTAGCCCGTTTGCAGTATAATCCAGAAGAGTACTCAGATAATTGCTAAAAATTGGTCTTTGTTGATTCTTTTAAGTTGCTAATTTGTCGAGCGAGTCAGGTAAGCAAATCGTTCAATAAGTATGATTAATCAATCTCTTTGAAAAATTGGCTTTTAGCGATAGCCTCGCAGTATTCGTGCTACTTTGAAAACAATTGTTCCAAAAACCACGCTCGCTCCATCAAGATAGCTTCTTGTGCTATTTGCGCTTGCAAGTCTGCCACGGCTGTCTGGTCATAAAAATTGAGTTGCATCAACTTCTTAGCGTATTGGACGATGTTTAGGTAATTGGTGCGATGGTAAGCAAGCACTTTTTTACGCTGAATGTAAGTGTGCATAGCATCTAGGTGTGCATCCAGTAAATCATACGCCTCCCATTCGTAATAAATTTTCAGCAATAAGGTCTTTGCAGACAAATTCATTAGCACATCTTTATAGTTGAAGTTTTGCAATTGCTTGGCTGCTTCGTCATACTGTTTTCTTGCGTAAGCTAGAGCTGCCAAACTGAAATTGAAGATGCTGGCTCGGAAGGGTTTTTCTAAGGCATTTTTGTATTGATGGATAAATTGCTCCACCCAATCCAAGTCTTTCAAACTCAACGCAATGCGCACAACATTCCCGTAAGTAAAACGAGAAATGATTCCGTTTTCCAGCAAATAAGTGCCTTCTATGCCTGCCTTGTAAATAGCTAGACTTTCCTTGAGATAGGCTTTTTCCCCCTGATTGATAGAACGAATACAATGATTGATGGTCATCACATAAATATCTCTTATTTCTTTATCGGGAAAAGATTCGTGATGTACGAATAGTAGGTTTTTTAGCGATTGGAAAGCAGTCATCGCCGCCTGTCGTTCTGCGGTCAGTGTTTTATAAATGAAGTAGTAAATACCAATGGCAGGAACATCAAACCACTGACGATGCTCTACTTCAGTCGCCACTTCCGCGAGAAAATGCGCCTCGAAATCGGACTGATAAACAGCTTGATGAGAGAGTGCCAAACAAGATTGGCGCAATTTCATGGACAAATACGCCTGATCTAAATAGTCGGACATCGCTTGAAATTGATGATCGCCCGCAGGCTTTTCGATACTCGAAAACTCATAAGCCAAGCTCAACTGCTGAAACTGCTCGTAGTAGTAATTGGCATCGCGATAGACCACGGGACGTTCTTTTTGCAGCAGGCGTTGTGCCATTTTTGGCAACTTCAAATCTTGGTAAGCACTCACTTTCCAGCGTTCTAGTGTAGCTTTGTTAGCAGCGGCTGACATTTTTTGCTGTACCAAAAAAGCATCCACTAGCTTGAACAAATAGCTCATTACCAACCGCAAATCCGCTACGCTATACCTCCGTCTTGGATAGATTTTTTGGAATAAGCTCTGCGCATCGAGCGGCACTTTTCTATGCTGTTCCCAAGCCGCTAATAGTAACTGAACATCTGTGCGTTGGTTGAAATAAGGGGAAGCCACAAACTGCTTTAAAGCCTTGATTTCTTTTTTGGACAATCGAGATAGTACTAGGAAAAGTTTGCTGTTTGCTATTTTCATATTCCGTTTCCCAATTTGCTACTATAATTTTATGCCCGCAATTTAGCAATTGAAAACCTATCTACACTGAAAAAACAATCAATTTATTTCAATTTTATCGCTTCAAATATCTATTAATCAATTAATTAAAAAAACATCTGCACTATTTCCACAAAAAATGTACTTGCAAAAGATCAATGGACTACTCATTTTTGTAGCATCAAAATAATAGCGGCAGATATTGCTAACAATCAGACTTTTTACCAAATCATAAAATTCCCTCGGACATATGAAAAAACTACTACTTTTTACAGTAGGCATGCTATTTACCTTATGGCTTCATGCACAAAATTGCGAAAACGA
>JBCDKV010000416.1:0-5154 GCA_038746215.1 Bacteroidota bacterium
CATGAATCCATGAAGCCATGAATCCATGAAGCCATGAATCCATGAAGCCATGAATCCATGAATCCATGAATCCATGAATCCATGAATCCATGAATCCATGAATCCATGAATCCATGAATCCATGAATCCATGAATCCATGAAGCCATGAAGCCATGAAGCCATGAATCCATGAAGCCATGAATCCATGCAAAAATTTAACACTAAAGCTATACATTATGAAATACATATATATTACTGTACTCTTTTCCTTTCTAGCGACGCTCCTAGTAGCTCAGGGAAATATGACTACAATAGTCTATGAAGGGGAACAATCTTGTGCGAATACAAAAGGCTTGGTTCTTTATCAATTCAATGGCGTCACGATGGATAAAGTGGCTTTGATGCCAAAATCTGATTCCGTTCAATTTAGCTATCAGCTACCGAGTAGTAGCAACCAATTTTTCTATCTGGGATCGGCAGCCAACAATGCCAAGCCAGTGATCTTGGGGAAAGAAGAAAAGGTGGTATTAAAAGGTAATTGTCGTTCTTTTCGCAGTGCCATTGTGCAAGAATCCGATTTGAACAAAGCTTATGCCAAGGTTCGAGATGACATGCAGCAACTCAATACCGAGGGTGTGACCATTGCGCGACAGATGCAAGCCGCCAAAGGCGATCCAGAGCAGATGAAGACCCTGACGGAACAATCCAAAGTATTGGATGATAAGAAACTCGACTTGCTCATTAATACCGACCAGCAACATCCTTATTTGGGAAAGATTGTGGCTTTAAATACCTACCTGTCTTTTCAAAATAACGGCAAAGGCTACCAAAGCGAATACGACTATTATGCCAATGAATTTTTCAAGCACGTCGATTGGAAAGATGCAGAATACCAACACAATGCTTGGGTATTTGAGGCAGTGAAAGGTTATAGCGAGACGATTAGTATGCTGAATTATCCAATCGAAGTACACCAAGAGCTACTAGAAAGTGTACTGAGAGAAATTCCAGCGCAATCACAAACCTATCAGTTGGCACTAGCGGCTATGGTCAATGGTTTGAAAAGTAAAAACCATTCTAATTTGGCTTATTTCGGCGAAAAATTTGTAGAAAAGTATAAAAATACGGCGCCTGCTGCTGCTAGAGCAATTGAAAAACAAATCGCTGCTGCCAAAGCCTTCGTCATTGGAGCGACAGCCCCCGATTTCACGCAAAAAACACCCGAAGGTGAAGAGATGAGCCTCAGTGATTTGAAAGGCAAAGTCGTTTTGGTCGATTTTTGGGCAAGCTGGTGCGGCCCTTGTCGCAAGGAGAACCCCAATGTGGTCAGAATGTATGAAAAATATAAGGCAAAGGGTTTCGAAATTCTAGGGGTGAGTTTGGATCGTCAACAGTCGCGCTGGTTGCAAGCTATAAAAGCGGATGGATTGACTTGGGCACAAGTTAGCGACCTGAAAGGCTGGCAAAATGAAGTGGCACAGATATACGGTGTTCGCTCTATTCCGAGTACGGTCTTAGTGGACGCAGAAGGAAAAATTCTAGCGCGTGATCTGAGAGGAATTGCACTCGAAAGAAAGTTGGAAGAAGTATTTACAGAACGTTAGTTTATCCATGAATTTAAAGGAAAAAATACAGACACGCGCCGCCGCTTACCACCGCGAAGTGATGAACCTTCGTCGTCATTTACACCAGCACCCTGAACTTTCCTTCCATGAAGTAGAAACAGGGAAATTCATCGCACAACAACTCCAAAATTATGGTGTGCCTTATGAAGACGGATGGGCAGAGAACGGCATAGTAGCACTTGTCAAAGGCAGAAATCCCGAAAGCAAAACCATTGCCCTACGTGCGGACATAGACGCCCTACCCATCGAAGAGGCAAATGAAGTGAGCTATCAATCAAAGCACAAAGGCATCATGCATGCTTGCGGACACGATGTACATACGGCTTCTTTGCTGGGTGTCGCTAAGATTTTACACGAAATAAAAGCTGATTTTGAAGGACAAGTCAAATTGATTTTTCAGCCAGCGGAGGAAAAGTTGCCAGGTGGGGCGAGTATTCTTATCAAAGAGGGCGTCCTAAATAGCCCTACTCCCGAAAGTATTTTGGGACAGCACGTTCATCCGCCTTTAGCCGTCGGTAAAGTTGGTTTTCGATCTGGCAAGTACATGGCTTCCACCGATGAATTGACCTTGAAAGTGAGGGGCAAAGGCGGACACGGTGCTTTACCCCATAGATGTGTGGACACCATACTGTTGACGGCTCACATTCTGACCGCCTTGCAACAAATCGTCAGCCGGAACGCAGACCCTACGCTGCCCTCGGTACTTAGTTTTGGCAAAATCAACTCTGTTGGAGGTGCTAATAACATCATCCCAGAAGAAGTTGTCGTGCTGGGTACACTACGAACCATGGACGAGGCTTGGCGACTAACAGCAAAAGAAAAAATCACCAAAATGGCGACGGGCATGGCAGAAAGCATGGGTGGTACTTGTGAAGTCGAAATTCTTTCAGGCTATCCTTATTTGGTCAATGATGAGGCACTCACCACTAAAGCCAAACAATACGCCATCGAGTATTTAGGGGCAGCAAATGTAGTCGATCTTCCCATCCGCATGACAGGCGAAGACTTTGCTTTCTATTCTCATCAAATTCCTGCTTGTTTTTATCGTTTGGGGGTTAAAAATGAGACTAAAGGACAGTATGGTTCTTTACACACCAGCACCTTCGACGTGGACGAAGATTGCTTGTTACATAGCACGGGCTTGATGGCTTGGTTGGCGGTGCGGGAACTTGGGAATGCTTAGCACATGTTACGTGATAGCAAGAACTTTACTGTAATTTCTTTCAAGCACTGACATGTTTATTGAGATCGCGCAACAAGTATGCTTAAAGGGTTTTTATGGATGGAAACACAAATCTCAACTTATTTTTTGGAGAAAAATACGTTGAAATTTGTGTTTCCGTCCGAAGAGAATTACTGACAATACTTGTTGCTCAATTTTCTTGCATTCACTCAGGCTGTTTTCAAGTAAAATGTTAATAAAACTGAGACTTCGTACAGTTCTAATCGGCTACAATTCTAGCGTTGTAAAATTTGAGGTCTTGATGACGGGCAACTTCAAGCTTGCCTATTATCTGTGATGCTAGAAATGACAGGCATTTTGGAAATCTATCAACCCCCCACAAGTCCAAAACCCTTAATTCTAAAGCCTCTTAGAGGCGAACTATGGGTAGAACGGTCCAAATTTTCCTGATATAAGCGCCGTAGGTGCGAGCTGTAACGCCTTCATAGTACGTACCTACGGCACTTGATAACATTTTTAGCATTTTTTCTACCTATAGTACATCCCTAAAGGGATTTTTGAATGTGTAAAAATTTGTGGGGAGTTGATAGATTTTGGAAATGCCCGTCATTAGGGACTCAGATCATCTTATTTACAACCTTAGAAGGGAAGCCGCTCTAATCTATAATTACTTGTGAGCCAAGCCAACAGCCAACAGCTAATAGCCAAAAGCTAAAGTCAAGCTAAGTATCCACTCATTTTATGGCATTTAATGCAGATATAAAAATTATATTTCCGCATTAGGAAACTTTTTCCAATTTATCATTGTATCATTAATAGGTGATCGTATAATGTTTTTTGGCGAAAAAGTCAAGACTTGTAGAGACAATACCTAGATTTTTTTCGTTTAAATGATTATATTGCCGAATATTTTGAGCTTATTTTAAAGTTTTACTTTGATTGTAGAGGTTTACTAAATCTTCGAGATTTAGCAAATTAAATACACTGTAAAATAAATTTATTTGCTTTTTTGACCGAGGCTATTTTGGAATATATCAAGGCATTTTTTTCTGGCATAACGAGTTATTCCTGCAAAAAAATAACACAGATAGATTACAAAAGAGACCGTCAAAAGGTGAAGTTATTTAGTTTACAGTGTATTAAATATGGCGGCTGACTAAACTTTTAGAATTTAGTCAGTCATAAGAAGTGATACTTTGAGATACACCCAATATTTTTTCATAAGGTTAAGTCCCATACTTATGCGTCAGCTAAAAATTACGAACAAAATTACCTCCAGAGAAAGCGTTGCTCTGGATAAGTATCTCAATGATATTGGTAAAATCCCACTGCTTTCTGCCGAAGAAGAAGCAGAAATGGCCAGAAGAATACGCGATGGTGATGAAAGCGCACTGAACCGCTTGACCCAAGCGAACCTCCGTTTCGTAGTATCGGTGGCGAAGCAATACCAAAATCAGGGACTCTCACTGAGTGACCTCATCAACGAAGGCAATGTTGGTTTGATGAAAGCGGCTCGTAGGTTTGATGAAACTAAAGGCTTCAAATTCATTTCTTATGCCGTCTGGTGGATTCGTCAATCTATATTACAAGCCATCGTAGAGCATTCTAGGATCGTGCGCTTACCGCTCAACAAGGTCGGCTCTTACAATAAAGTCAACAAAGCTTTTGTATCTTTTGTGCAAGCCAACGAGCGCGAACCAACGCACGAAGAACTAGCAGAAATACTAGAAATCAATCCCAAGGAAATCGCCAATATGCTGAAAGGAGGTGGTCGTCATGTTTCCGTAGATGCGCCTTTGAGTGGCGAAGACGGCGATGCGACCATGCTAGATACTATTTCCAATGGCGGTGACATGGCACCCGACGAAGATTTGATGGAAGAATCTTTGAAAGGCGAAGTGCAACAAAGTTTATCCATTTTGAGTCCGAGGGAGGTGGAAGTTCTTTCTTCTTATTATGGGCTGAATGGTCATCAAGCCTTGACGCTGGAAGAAATTGGAGATTTATACGATTTAACACGCGAACGAGTGCGCCAAATCAAAGAACGAGCGATTCGTCGCCTTCGCAAATCTTACAATCGAAATGACCTACGCTCTTATTTAGGGCGATAAAATAAAGAAAAACGGTCGTTTTCTACAAAGCCTTATCCATAGCGTACTACTAGGATAAGGCTTTTTGTTTTTAAGAGCATGTTTGGAGCACTATTTTCCTACAAACCAACATTTTATGAACCTGACTGCATGAAAAATGAACCCCGTATCCAGATATGCAGTTAATTTTTCACCTTGTCAGAACCACAAACTGCTGATTTCTAGTTCAATCCTGCTCCAAACAAGCTCTAAAGAAGTCTTTCGGGTAGCAATAAG
>JBCDKV010000417.1:0-5143 GCA_038746215.1 Bacteroidota bacterium
CTATTTGAAATCTGTTTTGGCTCATACAGTATTTTGTTCTTAACGTCTTTTTAGCACTTTTTCCACTAAAAGAAATGAGGTCGATTGCAGCCAATTACAGAAATGTCCAGTAGTCTATTAAACAAGTATGTTCGTTTGCACAGATTTATCTCGTTTACAGTATAAAATAACTTTATTGCTGTCCAAAAGCTCCACCAAAAAGCAAATTTTTACTGGTTAAAAATTTGCTTTTTGCTTAACGAAAGTGTCAACTACTCTATGAATCGAGCATTCCTCGTCAATATCTTATTCTTAGTTGGCATCAACCTACTAATCAAGCCATTCTACGTTTTCTTCATCGAACGAGATGTACAGAATGTCGTTGGCACAACGGATTACGGCATTTATTTTACCCTACTCAACCTCACTTTAATCCTACACATTGTCAATGATTTTGGGATTCGTAATTTCACGAGTCGCTACATTGCACAACATCGCCATTTGCTGGATAAGTATTTCCCCGATTTGCTGGCCATGAAGCTTGGACTCAGCATTTTCTACTTATTCCTGACGCTGCTGGCTGCTTGGTATTTGGGCTATTTACCCAAATATCTAATGCTTGTCCTCACCTTGATGTTTAGTCGGATTGTCATCAGTTTTATTGACTTTTTTCGGGCGAGTATTATCGGTCTGGGACGCTACCGCAGCGATAGTATACTGTCGGTTTTGCATCGTTTGGTCTTGATTATCTTGTGTGCCATTTGGCTATGGACACCTAATTTGCGCCTAAGCTTTAGCATTCATCATTTTGTGCTTTTAGAACTAACAGCCTTACTAGCGACCTTACTCATTGCTGCTATTTTACTCTTTCCACATCTTTCCAATCTGCGCTTACAATTCCATCGACATCGCATTGTGGTCTTGCTTCGACAAAGTTATCCTTACGCTATCATCGTATTTTTGATGATGATTTACAATAGGGTAGATGCGATTATGATTGAGCAGTTGTTACCCAATGGAAAAGAACAAGTTGGTATCTACGCCGCTGCCTACCGACTGCTGGATGCGGCAGTCATGTTCAGTTTTCTTTTTGCCAATCTGTTGCTGCCCATGTTTGCGAGAATCCTCAAAGCAGGCGAAGACCTACAGCAACTCCTACAATTGAGTTTTCAGCTACTGTTGACTGCTTCCATTACGGGTGTGGTGGCGATCTTTTTTTTTCGCATACCCATCATGGAATTACTCTATGTGGATGCAACGCCTTATTGGGGAAAGATTTTGGGAACGCTTATTTGGAGCTTTATCGCGATCAGCGCAACCCATATTTTTGGTACGGCACTGCTCGCCAATGGTAGCTTGAGGGCTTTAAATTTACTGTTCGTAGGAGGCATTGTGCTAAATATCCTACTCAATCTTATTTTTATTCCCCAATACGAAGCCTATGGCGCAGCTTTGACGACTACCGTGACTCAGTTCTTTATCATCATCGGAGAGCTGATGTTGGCGATCATTTTGTTGAAGATACAGTTACGATCTAGCTTGCTAAAACTCTTGTTGCTCACCTTTGGACTACTTGGATTTGCTTACTTTAGTCAGTCCTACTTGAGCATCTCTTGGCAGTGGCAATTCTTTGCTACCTTGACTTTTGGCGTTCTAATGGCACTCGTTCTAAGGTTGTTGGATGTAAAGGCAGTGATGATGTTGTTGGCAGCGAGGAAATAATGGCACGCGAAAAAAATAACCTAACCACTGTTTTTTCTTTGACGCTCTTTTGCTAGCAATTGTGTAGTTTTGCCCACTAAAATTGCTCATTCATGTACGCATTAATAAAGCCGCTCTTGTTCTTACTGCCCGCAGAAAAAGCACACCATTTGACAGTGCGCTTGCTCAAAATTGTGCTGACTATACCCATCATCAGCCACCTATTTCGAGCAAGTTTTAAATACGAACACCGCGATCTGTCTAGAGAAGTATTGGGTTTAAAATTTCCGAATCCAGTGGGGCTAGCAGCAGGCTTCGATAAGGACGGAAAATATTTTCGAGAAATGGCTGCCTTGGGCTTTGGCTTCTTAGAACTGGGGACAGTTACCCCCAAAGCGCAAAATGGTAATCCACAGCCGCGGCTATTTCGCCTACCAGCAGACGAAGCCCTAATCAACAGAATGGGCTTCAACAATGATGGCGTGGATGCTTTGGTGGCTCAATTGAAAAAGGGCAAACCTGAAAATATCATTATTGGTGGTAACATCGGCAAAAATAAAGTGACCCCCAACGAACAAGCGGTAAAGGATTACGAATTGGCTTTCGATGCGCTTTTTCCTTACGTAGATTACTTTGTCGTCAATGTAAGTTCGCCAAATACACCCAACCTCCGGGCTTTGCAAGAACGCGAGCCGCTGACCCAATTACTCGAAACCCTACAAGCGCGCAATCAACAACAAACACAGCCCCCCAAACCCATCCTGCTCAAAATTGCACCAGACCTGAGTTTTGCCCAAATTGATGATGTCGTAGAGATTGTAGAAGCCGTACAGCTAGACGGTATCATTGCCACAAACACCACTATTGATCGCGAAAGCCTCCAAACCTCCAAAAACGACATCGAAGATATTGGTGCTGGCGGACTGAGCGGACTACCCTTGCAGACTCGTGCGACCGAAGTCATTCGATACATCCACCAAAAAACGAATGGTAAGCTCGTCATCATCGGTGTTGGCGGCATCAATAGTCCATCGGATGCCATCGCCAAACTGAAAGCAGGAGCTAGTTTGGTGCAAATCTATACAGGCTTGGTGTACGAAGGACCGAGTTTGGTGAAGCGGATTAAACGGGCTTTGGTGAGGGAGTTGTAATATTCTATACTACTCAGGTCATCGAGTAATGTTTCTCCGATCTATCTTAACTGTAGACTACAGAATGGCGCGTAGAATTTTCTTACTTATATTATTGATGGTTGCAGCTTGTAAACAAGTTGGAAGTGAGAAGCCCGAAAAAGGGCTATACTAAGCCACCTACTCAATCATTATCATGCTTCTTTATACGATAAGTAGTGTTTCTTTTTTCCCCATATTTTTCCAATATACCTATTTCAATTCCATATTTCAAATCTCTCGATGCCGTTGCACCTGATATATTGGTGAACATTTTTAAGTAATCCTTTCTGGCAAATGCTGTTCCCTCAAAGTAGTTAATAAAATATTCTAATCTTTCTTTTTCACTCAATGACGCTCTTTGTTTGCCTATTAACTCCCGAAGCGATATTTGAATAATTTCAAGCATGTATTCTATGAACTTGGTGGACACACCTTCTCGATCGCATTGCCCTAGCACATCGTAATATCGCTGTTGGCTTTTTAATATTTCTGCTTCTATCGGTAAATATTCAAATACTGGATTTTCTCTCATCAGAATTTTAGTTTGCCATAATCGCCCCATTCTTCCATTTCCATCCATAAAAGGATGTATAAATTCCATTTCATAATGAAATACACAGCTCTTTACGATAATTCCGTCTTCTCCTTTTTTCAGATACTCAAATAAGCCATTCATTAAATTACTTACGTTCCAAGCTGGCGGAGCTAAGTGCGCTACTTTATCTCCTTTGAATATTCCTACACCTCTTGTTCTATATTGTCCCGCTTGCCCTATTAAGCCCTTCATCAAAATTCTATGTGCCTCCAAATAGGATTTTTCTTCAAATGCGTCGAATTCATTTAATTTTTCGTACACTACTATTGCATTTTTAACTTCTAATATATCCTTTGATGGGCCAAAGACTCTTTTGTTATCTATTATATCCGATACTTGTTCAAGACTCAATGTATTTCCTTCTATCATCAGCGACGAATGGATCGTTTTGATCTTATTTTCTCTTCTCAATTTAGTTTTGGGCTTCCTTAGATTTCCAGCATCTATCGCGCCGAGTAATTTACCTACTTCAACAGATAGTTTAATTATTAGGGGGGTACCATCGTAGTATTTATTAAGCATGATAGTATCATTTGATACTATCAAAGCTAATATTTATTCATTAAATAGGCAAATTTATTATCATTTATGAGTCGTATGTGAAGTTTTTAGCAATATCTGAGATAAGTTCTAGTAAAGCTTTAGATCGCGCAACAAGTATGTCCAAATGTTTCCGTCCGAAGGGACTCTCTACGCATACTTATTGTGCGACTTTCTTGCATTGGCTCAGGCAATTTCTAAGTAAAAGCGCTTCAAAAGCCTCCACTCACAAATTCAACCAATAAGTCATTTTAAACACCAACGCCCTGTTTTTGCTAAAAAGACGCTCTGGTAGGTAATTCTCTGTGTAGACCAAAAAGATATCCGAAGTGGGTTGATAGCGCCACTGAAAACGGGCGTTCAGATTGATGTTGTCTAGCAGATTATTGTATTGGACAAAAGTGGTGAGGAAGACTTGGTCAGTGAAGGTCAAGTCGATGCGTGGACCGATGAGAAATAGGCGTTCCGCGCCGTAATTGTCGGGCAGTTCTACGTCGTTGTAATCAAAACGCATGGAGACATTGAAATAAGGTTGGTAGCGATAGTTGAGTTCGCCCGATAGATTGAAATTAGTGCCATTATAAAAACCACCATAAGTCGCTGCGATATTGTAGTTGAACGCTCGGCGCGGATTACTTTGGTATTCGGCAGAAAAGGTATTCCAACTGTACGCTTCACCAATCAAAAAAGAGGTGTACTGACTGGCATCAATCGGATTAAAATCAATGGTCAATCGCTGAAAAACTTGATTGAATGCTAGATTCAGGGCGGAGGCGTTGGAAAAACTAAAACCGTATTCAAAAGATAAACTGCGATCTACATTTGTTCCGTCTGGAATGAATGTAGAATTGAAGTCTAGGCTTGGCCCCATGCGGATAATCTTTTCGTTGCTGGGATAAAAAGTGTAGGCAACATTCGCAAAAAGGCTTTGCTGCCCAGGATAGACACGGATGCCTGGCGCGAATCCTGCTTCGGGATTAAAAAATTCGTTGATGAAATTGTAGCCCCCAAACACACTCACATTTCGGGTTTGGTAGCGCGTAAACAGTAAGCCCGATAGATTTTCTCGACTGCTGAAATCATCAAACGATCTGCCGATGTAGGAACTATGATACCACTTAGCATCTTTACTCAGCATTTCCAAATCAGCAGCGAC
>JBCDKV010000418.1:0-5135 GCA_038746215.1 Bacteroidota bacterium
AATCATCAAAAACAACATCATTTCTGTCCGAAGGGACTCTTGAAAACAAAATGAAAAATGAAATTTTTCATTTTGTTTTCAAAAAAGAATGTCAAGTGAGTCGATAAACTTGTCAAAAAAAGCGAAGTTTTTAGACGCACATGCTACTTCCCTCGCTTCTTCTTATGTTTCACGTATTTGTGTCGCTCATAAGGTACAGCAGGGCGCAATACAAAATAGAGTCCCATCAAGATACAGGGAATACTAAGCCATTGCCCCGTACTGAGAACATCGCCTAGTGCGCTTTCAAAGCCACCTTGCGAACGTTTGAAATATTCTAAGAAGAAGCGCGCACCAAATATGGTGAGGAAAAACATCCCAAAAATACGCCCCAACTTATTGCGCGCATCCGTTTTCCAGTACATGAAATAAAGCAGCCAAAAGATGAAAAAGTAAGCGATCGATTCGTACAACTGAACGGGGTGTCGTGGAAAATCTTCGCCCAATTTTCTGAAAATGAAGCCCCAAGCCACATCCGTTTCCTTACCTACGATTTCCGAATTGAGTAGGTTTCCCATTCTGATGAAAGTACCCGTCAGTGCTGTCGGTATGACCATGCGATCCATGACCCAAAGGACAGGACGTTTGGAGATACGCTTCGACCACATCCACAAAGCAAAGATAATACCGATTGCTCCGCCGTGACTAGCTAGCCCTTGGAAGCCCGTGAACCGAAAAGGGTCAAATTTGACGGGCAGCAAGATTTCTAGTGGATGTTGACTGAAATAGTCCCAATCGTAGAAAATACAATGCCCCAGTCTCGCCCCCAAAATGGTCGCAAGCACCATGTACATCAACAGACTATCAAGCCACTCCATTGGATCATTTTCTCGTTTGAAGAAGCTCTTAAAAATATAGTAGCCGATCAGAAAACCCGCTAGGAACATCATGCTGTACCAACGAAAGGGCCAACCTTCTACGATGACTTCATTGACGTTCCAATCTATGTACCAAATCATAAATGTGTTTTTTGCTAAGCATGGTTCTTTGTTTAACTGTTATTCTCTTGATGTTCTTTCACTTACCACTCATTGCCGCTTTTTTCAAAATCAAAAGTAGGCGAACTTTTTGAGAGGGCATAAAAATGAAGGGCGTTTTTGAAATAGGAGGCTTAGTGAATTGTATTTTCTTGATGATTTGTAGTTTTATGGAGGCGTTGAGATCGCTGGTTTGTCTAGTAAACATTTGCTTTTTTGTATGAAAACCCATAACTTGCTTATGACAACAAGAGGCGAATCCCTTCCTTCCGCCTAATTCCTTCACCAAATAAGCAAAAAGCATATGAAAAAGCAGTTCTTTACCTTACTTATCCTCTTTTTAAGCAGTTGTTTTCTTCTCCAAGCGCAGTTCTATGGCGTTGGCTTTGACCAATCCTTAGCACTTAGCGGAGGCGCAGGTGGCTGGTCGAGCAGTAGTAACAGTTCGGTCTTCTGGACAACGACTTCCGTTGCACCCATCACCATTTCAGGCATCAATACTACACCGCAAAATGGTGCAGGTTTTGCCTACACCGAAACCGACGGCACTTTTAGTGGCAGTCAGGCGATTGCTTATCTAGAAAGCCCTTGCTTCGATCTCGTAAATACGGTCGATCGTATTCAATTCTTCTATCAAATCAGTGGAGCGGTCGATTCTTTTTACCTAGAAGTGAGCTATGATAATGGTATCAGCTATTCGGAGCAAGTCTTGAATATTCCCATTGCTACGTATAGTGATTGGGAACGCGAAAACAATACCAGTGTTTCCATCAATGGCTCGGTGCGTTTTCGCTTTGCCGCTGTTTTCAATTCGGGTAGTAGTAGCATCGTCACCCTCGACCAATTGCAGCTTTTTGGCGCACAACAGAATGATGCTATGGATTGCCCTGATCTCGACTGCGTAGAAAACCTCACTTTGAATAACACCACCCTCAGCGAAGATTTCTACCGTGCCAAAGATCAGCTTTCTTCCAATGCGACTATTGCAGCGAATGAAGATGTGACCTTTACGGCAGGAAATCAGATTGTTTTGCGAGCAGGCTTTGTAGCGAGCAATACGACTTTTACGGCTCGGGTTGCGGATTGTAATTCGGTAGGTACATCCTTGTTAGAGGATTATGCTCGTCCGAACCCACTTTCTACTCCTGACACTGTAGATTATTTTGATCGCTTTGGCAATGCTTATTCTCGACAAGAATTAGAAATTATGCGCTTGGAAGGAAGCAGTTTTTGTGAGACAGGAGTCTTCCGACTTAGTTTCGATTCTAGTATTCCACTAAATCAAAGAGAGGTAATTTGTGCCGTGTTTAACTATTTGGATGGCTTGATTAGTGTAAATCCAAATGTAAATGATGGTGATGTAATTATAGATATTCGACAAGATGAAAGTTTGGGGGCTGCCACTCCTGCTGCTGCTTCTCCCGTTTGGAATAAAAGAGATTGTGGTATTGCTAATAGTGCTGTAGAAAAAATATTGATTGGAGGAAATCCCAACCAATTTGGTTTCGTACATGGCTACATAAAGATAAATCCTGATTTTAATAATCAGTTTTATACTGATCTAAACCTTGAACCAGATCCGTCAGTAGATAATGATAAAATTCATTTTTACACCATCATGCTGCACGAAGCACTACACATACTTGGTTTTGCTTCATTGATAGAAGATGATACAACTCCTTTAGATATTATCTTGACAGATAATATAAAACTAGAAGGAGGAGCATATTCTCGATATGATCAATATCTCTTCTCTTTAACGGAAAGCGACTTTTTGCTTGCACCTGTAAGTGGTATTTGTTGTGATGAACACGAATACCAATTAACAAATAGTCCCTCAGCAGGTTGTGAAAAGATCAGTTTTAGAGATGGAATGAATGATATTGCGAGCGTAAATGGCACTTTAATCTCTAATACGCTTAATCTACTGAGCCATTTTAATTCTAATTGTGACGCTGGTAAAGATTATGTCATGCATCCATTCATTCCTGAAATTGGCAGAACGGACGGGAGAGCTACTGCAATAAGAGATGAAGTTACTTGCGAAGAATTACAAGTGCTTGCATTAATTGGCTATGATGTTGCCACAGCGATTACAGCAAATCCTGACTGTAGTTTACCTAATAGTACACTTTGTGATGTAGCTGTATCAGATGAACTTTTTGCCTACGATCCTGTGGATGGAGATTTGAATGTAAATATTCCCATTGCAGATATTGTAATGAATGATTACATCCCAAATGGATATGATGATTTTGATTATTCCATAATTCCTGATCCTAATTTTGCTGTGTCAGATGATGGGACAGACTTAATGATTACCATAAGTAATTCTGAATCGGGAACTTACATCATCAATTACACTTTAACTGCTTGTAGTGGGGCAGTTTGTGATGATGGAGTCATAAAGATTCTTATTTCAGGTTGTGTACTTGATCCTCAACTTAGTCCTTGCGAAAATTGTGATGTACTCTGTGATGATATTGGTAATTTTGAGTGTGTAGATGACCAAGATGCTTTAAGATTGTTTTACACTGGGCAGCGATTGGGAGAAGGCGACCAAAGTGCTTTTCAATTTATTGGACTAAACAGTGTTAATTTAGTTCGTTCTGGCTTTGGCACATTTGCCACTTGTGTGTCTGATGGTATTCAAGTGGATGAATTAGTCTCTATCAGACCGCAAGAAGGCAATAAAGCTGCTGCTATTCTCGCAAGCGTAAATAATGTCGGAACAAAGATTAGTGGTGGATTAGTCATTCCTCTATGCGAAGAAATTGAATTAAACGAAGAAGTAGAAGTATCGTTGTACGCTTCGTGTATGGTAAGACCTCCAGATGAATGTAGTGATCCTAGACCTTCTCTTAGAATTGAGTTTATGTCTGGCGAGCCAGAGTTAGGTATGTCTGTCTATAACGTCCCAGGAGTTGATGTGACTAGATATCGTCAGGAAGAAGAAATCATAGGTCATATCTTACCACCAAATATTACTTCATATGATCTTTACACTTTTACCTTTACTAATGAAACACTCATAGAAGGATTTACCCACTTACTCATTAGTGGTATTACGGCTAATGATGATAATGCAATCATCTTTGTTGATAATATCCGCGTCACCAAACAAAAATCTATCACCATCAACGCCATTCCAAGCACCACCAATCTATGTCGTTCTGGAAGGGTAGATATCACCTATGAAATCACGAATAATCATTGTAGTCCGTCTGGGGATTTGAGTATAGACATACCTGTTCCTGCTGAACTAGCCTTGCTCAATACTGGCTTTTTTGCCGATGGTTCTCTCGATTTACCAATGGAAAGCCTTGCTCCCTTTGAGACGCGTACTATACAAGCTATTTTCTTTAGCAATACTTCTGCACACAATGGGCAAAATGTAGATATTCAATTAGATGTTTCGCCTGCTGATATGAATAGTTGTTATTCGGCAAGTAGCAATATACAACCTATCAATTTGATTGGTAGTCCATTCTCTTCGCTTACCAAATCCTTTGTCATAGAGGGAGACGGTGATTATCGTTTTGAACTAGAACTTTGTAATAGTTTAGAACAGAGCTTCGACCGAGTTCAAATCATTGACAATATTCCTCCAGAATTTGATTTAATAACGGACAATGTGTCGGATGATCCATTTTTATTGATTAGCGATTTGGGAGGTAAAAGAGTGCAACTATTTACTTCGATTGGAGCAGCGAGTGGCGGAACAGATTTTTGTCAGAGCTACTTCTATACTCTACGTCCAAATGGAAACTTCTGCCCAGGTACATTTGTTGCGGTCGCTAATCTGGCAGATAGTGGTTGTGATAATGTTCGAGATGAGGTTTTTCTTGAAGATAGTGGCTTAGCTGCATTAGACGCAGACTTTACGTTCAATGTCAACTGTGTAAATGGTCTTACTACTTTCACCAGCAATGAAATGGGAAGTGGGGTGACTCACTTTTGGGAATTCGAGCCAGATGGTAACACTAGTACAGATGTAAACCCAACCTACACATTAACAGAGCAACGCACTTACACGGTTACGCATACCGTCAGCAATGCTTGTGAAGAGCTATCTATCACTAAGTCAATAGATTTCATCCCTTGCCCACCTATGTTTAA
>JBCDKV010000419.1:0-5124 GCA_038746215.1 Bacteroidota bacterium
CTCAGAAGCTTCACTGAAACTTATTCTGAGTATTGCTCAAAACTTCGTATCTCCCTGATTACAGAAGAAAAGACGGTAGCGCTGCAAATGTAAGGCTATGCTGCACGCAAAGCTCGCAAAGTACGCAGGGCGCAAGGGCGCATGCAGCCTTACAAATATAGGACTACCAACAATTTAAACAGCTAAACAGGTATATTCGTTTGCACAGATTTGTCCCGTTTACAGTATAAATAGAAAATAATAAGCATTATGCGCAAAATAACAGCGGATAAAATTTATACGATTAGTGAAGGAGTGCTCGAAAATGCGGTGATTGTCTTGGATGATCAGCAGAAAATCGTAGCCATAGAGGAGCGTGCGCAGCAGGAAGACGGGGCGCTAGAGGTGTATTTGGGGGTCATCGTGCCAGGTTTTGTCAATACGCACTGTCATTTGGAACTGTCGCATATGAAAGGCAAAGTACCGACGGGGACGGGCTTGCTACCGTTCATCAAAAATGTGGTACAATCCAGAGGAGCAGCAGAAGCGGAAATTCAGGCAGCCATAGAGGCAGCAGATCAGGAAATGTGGAACAACGGAATCGTAGCGGTGGGCGATATTTGTAATCAATTGGATACTAAGCGGATCAAAGATCAGAGTTCGATTCGCTACTACAGCTTCGTCGAAATGTTCGACTTTATGCAAGACGAGCAGGCAAATGATAAATTTGAGGCATATAAAAGCGTCTTTGATGGGCAAAGCATACAAAACGGCAATCGAAAAAGTGTCGTACCGCACGCACCCTATTCTGTTTCTAAGGAATTGTTTGCTCGCATCAACGCATTGAACGGCGAAAAAGCCCAAACCGTTAGCATCCACAATCAAGAGACACCGCATGAAAACGAGTTCTTTCTACAAAAATCAGGTGGATTTACGGACTTCTACAATAATTTTGGCGTTCCTTTCGCTAAGTATATGCCGACGGGCGAAAATTCAATTCAATACGCCCTCGCAAATATGAATCCCAAACTTCGTACACTGTTAGTACACAATACCATGAGTAACAGCGGAGATATAGCCGCCGCGCACGCATGGAGTGATCAAGTTTATTGGGCAACTTGTCCCAATGCTAATCTCTACATCGAAAATCGCTTACCGAACTATCAGCTATTCCTAGATGCTCATGCTAAAATGACCATCGGTACGGATAGCCTGACCTCTAATTGGCAACTTTCTGTATTGGATGAATTGAAAACGATCCATAAATATCAGTCTTACATCCCGATGGAGACGCTTTTACAGTGGGCAACCCTCAATGGCGCAGCAGCACTGGGTTTTGAGGCAGATTTGGGGAGTATCGCAATAGGAAAAACGCCAGGTCTAAATTTATTGAGTCAAGATAATCTTAGTGATACTACGACCGTGAAGAAGTTGGCCTAGTAGTTTTATGAATATAAATTAGGGCTGTACGAAATCTGGGTTTCCTTAGTATTTTACTTGAAACCAGTCGGAGTCAATGCAAGGAAATCGCGCAACAGGTATGCTTAACAAGTCTCTTCGGACGGAAACACAAATTTTTCTGAAAAAATTTGTGTTTCCGTCCATAAAAAAACCTCCAAGCATACTTGTTGCATGATCTCAGGAGATTGACCAAGGTTTATTTTGAGCATTACTAAGAACTTTGTACATCCCTAAACACAAATAAAAATCCATCTAAACTAAATTGAATTTATGCAACAACCGATTACAATACTTTTCCTACTTTTCACCATTATAGGGCAAGCACAAATTACGATTACAAGAGACGATATGCCCCGCGTGAACGATACGCTTCGCTTGAGTGAGGCTTTTTTCGACGCAACGACACGAGAACGTTATCAGCAGAGTGGCGAAAATATAACTTGGGATTTTGAGCATTTGACACCGCTGCGGCAGACGGTGAAAGACTTCGAGAGAGCTATCAGCACACCCTACGGCTTTTTCTTTTTGGGTTTTAATCGCTACGGCGTGAAACAATTCGATAGCTTGGGCATAGGCGCATTTCAGCTCCGAGAAGTCTACCAATATTTCAAAAGTGACAATCGAGAATTTCGAGTGGAAGGGATTGGACTGAATTTTCAGGGCGTGCCACTGCCTGCTTACTACTCAGATGAAGACGAGATTTACCAGTTTCCTTTGGACTACGGCGACCGCGATAGCAGTACATTTTCCTTCAATTTATCTCTGCCAGCCATCGGTGGCTATGAGTCCGAGGGCTATCGCATCAATACCGTGGATGCTTGGGGAACGATCAAAACGCCTTTTGGTGCATTTGAGTGCATTCGGGTTGTGTCGGACATAGTTTCCATCGATTCTATTGGTACGGCGGGCTTGAAAGTTGGTATACCCAATGTGCGTAAGTCTTACAAATGGCTCGCCAATAATGTGGAAGTGCCGATACTAGAAATAGAAGGAAATGAAATCGTTGGAAATTTTGTGCCGACTCGTGTACGCTACCGAGATCGTTATCGAGACATCTCTGAGGAAGAACAGTTTGCGCCCACCGCAGATTTTAGTGCCGATCTTTTAATGCCTCGCGTAGCAGATACCGTTCAACTGACTAGTTCGGCGAGTAGTTTAGCCTTACATCAATGGGAAATCACGCCAGATACCTACGAATTTGTAGCTGGCACGACTGCCAATAGTCAAAATCCTACGGTCGTCTTTACTGCTATTGGAAGCTACGATGTCAATCTAAGCGTGAGCAATGCATTTGGTAGTGATGATACAACTAAGGTAGGCTATATTCAGGTCAGTCCACTCTCTAATTCCGAGCAACAATACCTTACGTCAGAGCAAGTTCTTATTTTTCCAAATCCAACACAGACTTATCTTCAGATACGCTTTTTTTCTGAGCCGCGGCAAGCTGTAGCTATTCGTATATTTGATACGCAAGGACGTTTGGTGCGGCGGTTTCCAATGACCAACAATATGCTTGGGTGGCAAGACATTCAGCTAGATGTCAGTGGACTTAGCAAAGGGAACTATGTGCTAGAAATGAATGGGGTGAGTCGGACTTTTGTGGTTGATTGATTTTTCGTCCTCAGCAAGAATATATTGTTAGCAGAAGAGCAAGAATCAATCATTTTGCTCTTTTGCCATTAGCTGCTAAAAAGTTAATACTACCTACACATTCTGGTAAATAACGAACAGAATAACCAGCAGAACAATCGTGGATATTGCTGCGATCATAAAAAATTTGCGGGCTTCTTTTTGTTCTTTGATGGCTTGTTGCCGTTTGCGCTTGCGTTTTGCTGCCATGATGTCGAATTTTAGTTTTGTTTACTGGCTAAATTACGAATAATACCCAACAAATGCTAAAAATTTTGCTCATAATAAGACACAATACGTTCGTCTGTTCTGATGTCGCTCCATTTTAGTGGATGTCTCAACACAATGCCTTCCAAGGTGCGGCAACGACTTAGTGCGACGTAGGTTTGCCCGTGTTCGAAAGCACCTTTTCCCAAATCTATGATGACGCGATCAAAAGTTTTGCCCTGCGATTTATGAATTGTGATCGCCCACGCCAAGCGCAGTGGATATTGTGTAAACGTACCGACGACTTGCGATTCGATTTTGCCGTTTTCGCCCATTTTATAGCGCAAAATTTCCCATTCAATTTGCCGTACATCCACGTATCGCCTGCGCCCGTCTTGCGTCTCCACCATCACCGTGATGGCTTCCGCTTCCAGTTTCACTACCTTACCAATCGTACCGTTGACGAACTGTTTATCGGGATCGTTGCGAACAAACATGACTTGTGCGTTCAGCTTGAGTTTTAGTATTTGTTCGGTGGGAAACAATCGGGGTGCAAAATCGCCTTTGATATAGGCAAAATACTGATGTACAGGCATCGGAATCCGCTCCAAAGCCAACTTATTGATCCGATCTACGGTGATGTTTCTAGCCGATAGCGTGATATAAAAGTCTTCCGACTCAAAATCTGGAACATGTCGCTCATTCAAATCCAATAGATCGTCTCGATCCAAGCGATTGGTGCGCACCGCATCTAGCAACCGGATAAAGTAGCGCGCCTCTTGCCGATAGACTTTTCGCAGTTCAATTTTTTCCATTTCAAACTGCTCGAACACCTTGGCAGAAAAGAAGTAAGGACTATCGTAGTAAGTAGAAAAAATGTTGCGCTCAATATCATTGGCAATGACAGGCGGTAGTTGGAATAGATCACCGAAAAAGACCACTTGCACCCCACCAAAGGGCAAATGATTGTCTCGATTAATGCGCAGAAAACGGTCGATATGATCTAGTAAGTCTGCTCGCACCATCGAAATCTCGTCTATTACCATGACCTCCATATTGCGATAGAGTCTTCTATCACGACGCTTATTGATGTCTTTTGCCGTGAGTAATTTAGCAGGAAAGCGAAAAAAAGAATGGATGGTTTGCCCCTGTACATTCAAGGCGGCGATGCCTGTGGGTGCTAGCACGACCGCCTTTTTTCGAGTTGTATTGCGGAAGAGTTGTAGCAGTGTAGATTTGCCCGTCCCTGCTCGTCCTGTCACGAAGATACTTGCATTGGTTTTTTCAACTAAATCCAATACGTATTTAAAATCGTCGCTGAGTTCTAGTGCTTGCAAAGTCTAGTCGTTGTTTATTGCATACTGCTATTAATCGAACGATTTAAAATCTGAAAGTGTTGATTTTTTCTGAATATAATTTAGAGGTGTACGAAGTCTCCGTTTTATTGACATTTTACTTAAAATAGCCTGAGTCAATGCAGAAAAATTGAGCAACAAGTAGCCTCGATAAGTCTCTTCAGACTGCAACACCTATTTACGATGCATCAAGTTTCCTAACTTGATGTCACTATTTTGCCGTAGGTGTATCTCAAAATGTCGTTTGGTTGATTAAGGGGCGAATTTTCGTTTGTATTTCATGCAGTCGCATCCGAAAATCTACAAAGGAGGATTTTCGGATGCTCCAAGGGTTTTTTAAGGGCAAGAAGCGTTAACGCTTCTTGCCCTTAAAATCCTCCTAGCAGAAAGTTTTTCACCTTTGAAAAAAACTTTCTGCGACATTTTAAGATGCGCTCCTTGCCGTTTCCTAACGGCTGAACGTTGTTTGACTCGCTTGGAAACGAGCAGCAAA
>JBCDKV010000420.1:0-5095 GCA_038746215.1 Bacteroidota bacterium
CTCGTAGATACCATTCAAGGTCGTATCACTTTTTGACCATCCCAATGCTTGCAGTACGGCATATACTTGTGTATCAGAAATTCTTCCTTCTGAATTGAACGCCAAAGAATAGATGAAGCCTAGTGCTTCTGACAAGTGGTGCAATTTATCATCGTCTGTTACGTCGGCAATGGCATCATTCAAATAGTGGAACGCAGCGGCAGCTATGCCAGCTTCAACGTACAATTTTACATCTTGGATAGCAGCTTCCAACACTTCTTCGTTTGTAGATTCCTGCTCTGGCCCGAAACCTTCACCTGCTTTCAAGGCTGCTCTTCCTAGGATAAAAGCATCCATCACTCTTTGTGATAAATTAATGCCGTATTCTGTTTCTGTTTCATCAGAGAAATCAAAAGTGTAGTTAGACAAAAAGATGCCGTCCCCAGTAGAGGTGTTCGCAGGGTTTGGATAAGTTGCTGGATTTGCTCCAAAGTATCCGAACGCCTCGTCGAAACGGTGCTGACGATCTGTACCAAGGCTGCTGTAGCCGTCTCCTGCTGCTGATTCGTTGTTGCCTGTCTCGTTATCGGGACCTGACTGTGATGGTCTTAAATAATCATCCACCATTTGGTCGTACAATAGTGGTCCGTACATTCCCTTTTCAAGAATCTGTGCATATTCTAATCCATTTGCGCTTACGTGTCTCTTCTTGTCACCCGTTGTAATCATACCTGCTGTCCCATTACTAGCAGTTACGGTGAAGTTAGCTTGGCTAGACTGTACCAAAAGGTCAGCTAGTTCTGCAAAGTTATCGGCTACAGTTTTGTCGCCACTATCAAAATTCAACTCGTCAATTTTTGATCTAAGATCAGACTTACTAGTAGAAGTATTTTGAGCGGCTGGACTCTTAAAAATTTCGGGTAGTCCACCTACTTCCATCGCATTAGCAATATCCCAGAAGATTGGCTCATTTCTAGAGGAGTCCACAATTTCTTTCAATTGTGCGATTCTTCTGATTTGCCCGTTGTATGCACCTGGCGCAAAAGCACCGTCTATATCGTAAGAATCAGGTATAGCAAATCCGCCTAGATCGATGTCTCCTAGCGCATCAATATTACTAGCAAGGAATCCTGCTTTGTCATCTGTCTCTGGATCGTCGTCTTCACAGCTTGTGAATACTAAAGCAAAGACTGGCAATAATAAAAATGCCAGATTAAGGATTTTTAAATTCTTCATAATAAATGTCATTGATTTTATTCAAAAATTAAGGTGATTTTATTCGCTTTACTCCAAGTTGGGCGCGAAGATATTATTTTTTTATTTATATTTAGATTGATTCCAAATAATTTAAAATAATGACAATAGTCTAACAATTTTCTCTTTGTGTAAAGAGCATAATAGGCGCACACTGTGACTGAACTAGCAAGTACGTGATGTTGTGTTATGTATGGAGAAATGAACTGCTATGTTTAGTAGTTATACTCCGTTCGGGATAAAAAAGTGCATTTTCTGTTGACCTTTTTAAGCACAAACTATTGCGTGTACTTTCAAATTTGGCGGCATCGAGCCCGCCAAATTTAGCGATAAATGATGTGAACAAAACCTATCTTTTTTCAAAAGTGAAAGCACTTTTTTACCCTCTTTGCAGTATACACTAATACTTAATGCGAATAACGGGTAAAATGCTCCATCTTGCGGCAGTACAGCTTTACTAAACTTTTGAAACTTAGTAAAGTGTTTGAGATCACGCAACAAGTATGCCTAAAAATTTTTTATGGACGGAAACACCGATTCTCAGTTATTTTTCTCAGAAAAAATAACTGAGAATCGGTGTTTCCGTCCGAAGAGAATTACTGAGCATACTTGTTGCTCAATTTATTAATATTGACCTGAATTATATCTGAGTCAAATGTCAGGAAGAATGAGATTTGTACAGTCGTTATTCGCATACTTATGTAATCCATACCTAGCATATTAGGAAAATGGGTATAAGTATGTACCTAGTTGTGGGTACACTTTGTTAGGTATGTATGCTATAAGCTTTGGTTATTATCTAGGGGTGTACGAAGCTTTTGGTGATGCTTGAGAAAAATTCTAGTAAAGCTCTTGAGATCGCGTAACAAGTATGCTCAAAGGGTTTTATGGACGGAAACACAAATTCCAACTTATTTTTTGGAGAAAATAAGTTGGAATTTGTGTTTCCGTCCGAAGAGACCTAATGAGCATACCTGTTGCTCAATTATCTTGCATTGACTCAGACTATTTTCAAGTAAAGTGTTAACAAAACAGAGACTTCGTGTAGCCTTAATTATTATCATAGAAATAATGTTTTGTAAGTTTTTAGCACATTGAGGAGTGCCAAAACTATTTATTATAGTTAGACGCAAAATTCAAGATGTTAAAATTTCGTTATGCTTAAAATACCCGATTTAGGGTATCTGATCCAAACAGTAGCCGAACACGATATTCAAGAACCGATACCTAGACTTATGAGAAGCATATTTACCACAATGGCACTGTTGTGTTTTGTCAGCACGCAGGCACAACAACATGAATTTACGGCAAAAGGTGGCGATGCCACTGTAAAAACTTTACCTCCAAAACGCGTTTTACCTTATGCACCTATCCGCGAGGCAGACATTGCTTGGGAAAAGCGAATCTGGCGAGTAATCGACACCAGAGAAAAGATAAATTTGCCTTTCCGCTATCCTGCTCAACCCCTTTTTGATATACTAATGTCTGCCATCAAGACTGGAAAAATTAAAGCTTACAGTGCTGAAAATGATAAGTTTGAGCGCGAACTAAGTGACGAAGAAATTGAGCGGGAATTATCACACGCTGATACCTTTGAAATTGTCGATCCGCATACCTACGAAATCACTTTTCAAATTGTGAAAGACGAAATTCATTCAGAAGAAATTGCTCGCTATCGGCTCAAAGAAGTATGGTTTTTTGATACTAGTGTTTCGAGAATGCGAACTCGAATTCTGGGTATTGCTCCCGTTCGAGAGGTCTACCAAGAAGATGGCATACTCAAATATGAAACGCCACTTTTCTGGATTTACTACCCTCATTGTCGTGAACTACTTGCCCAGTATCCCGTCTTCAACGAAAAAAACGACCAAGCCCCCATGAGTTGGGAAGATTTATTCGAGATGCGTCGTTTTTCTAGCTACATCTACAAAGCATCCAACATCAAAGGCGAACGTATACAAGACTACCTTTCAGGTCGTGATATTCTCGTTGAGTCGGATCGCATCAAGCATGAAATCTTCAACTTAGAACAGGATTTATGGTCGCACTGATGAGGGTGTTGGTAATTAGCAGCTAGCTGCCTGTTGCTGACTTCACACCTAATCCTTATTTAATTCTGAAAATTTTGCAAAAATGTCCTAAAAGTTTTATAAAATTGAGCCTAGGACGAATCCTTTGTTAAGTAATATTCGTCTAAAAAAGACACTAGCTAAAGCCAGTTGCTGATATACAAGCCGATAGCTAGTCCCATTGTTTGTGAATAAAAAAAGTGAAATGACGGCTAGGCTCAAACTCATTGTTGCCTTGTTCTTCTTTGCCACCATCAATTGTGGAACGGCAAAAGTGGCATACAGTGAAAAGTTTTTTGATAACGACAAAATCATCACCGGTGCGGAGCAGATGCAGCAATACCTTCCTATGCTGCGCAATAAGACTGTTGCACTGCTGGTCAATCAAACTTCCATCGTCGGTAATACCCATCTAGTAGATACCTTGCATCAATTAGGGATCGACATTAAAGCAATTTTTGCACCCGAACATGGTTTTCGAGGCGAAGTGGATGCTGGCGCGAAAATCACAGATGGCAAAGATGCGAAAACAGGTATTCCAATTCGCTCTATCTACGGCAAGAAGAAAAAGCCCAGTTCAGCAGACCTGGCAGATATTGATCTCGTTGTCTTCGATATTCAAGATGTGGGCGCACGCTTCTATACCTACATTTCTTCTATGCATTATGTGATGGAAGCCTGTGCAGAAAATGAGGTCGCGTTCATGGTGTTAGATCGCCCGAATCCCAATGGGCATTATGTGGATGGTCCAGTGCTGAAGAAAAATTTCAGTTCTTTCGTAGGCTTACATCCCGTTCCAGTCGTACACGGCATGAGCGTGGGGGAATATGCGCAAATGATCAATGGGGAAGGTTGGTTAGCAGGTGGTAAAAAATGCAAATTAGACGTTGTACTTTGCAAAAACTACAACCACAATAAGTTTTACGAACTGCCCATTAAACCATCGCCTAATTTACCCAATATTCGCTCGGTCTATCTCTATCCTTCGCTTTGTTTTTTTGAGGGGACAAGTGTGAGCGTAGGACGTGGAACAAGCACTCAATTTCAGGTGTACGGACACCCCACCTACCCACTGGGCAACCACGAATTTAAGCCTACACCAATGCCAGGCGCAAAATATCCACTACACAAAGATCAGTGGTGCAAAGGCTACAGCCTAGTCGATTTTCCCATTCGTCAATTACAGCAACGAAAGCAACTAGACCTCAATCATTTGATCAGTTTCTACCAAAATTTCCCAGATAAATCTAAATTTTTCAATAAGTTTTTTACCAATCTAGCTGGTACAGACCAACTGCGCAAGCAAATAGAAGCGGGCAAAAGTGAAGTCGAAATCCGTGCGAGTTGGGCAGCAGATTTAAAGGCGTATAAAAAAATGCGCAAGGCTTATTTGTTGTACAAGTAAGTAGACTCAAATAATCGACATTTTTGAACGGCTATTTTCTGAGCTAAAAGTACTTAAAAATAGTTCCGTAGCTACGGCTATGCAACAATTTTGGAGCACTTTTAGCTCAAAAAATAGCTCGCTCAAATTGTGACGCTCATTTAACTCCACCTACTTAACGTGTGAAGGGGTTTTACAAGCGAGTCATTATTCTCTGATCGAAAAGGTGACGACGGTATCAACCGCACCCGTTTCGTTATCTTTTACGATTTTAACGCTTTCCTCTACTAGATTTTCAGTTTTGAGCGATCTTGTTCCCCAATTTTCTAAGGCATAATCTACGGTATCTTTTCCATCTTCGCTGACTTTATACCGAACGACTTGTGTGCTTTCCTCATAAGTAACTGGA
>JBCDKV010000421.1:0-5077 GCA_038746215.1 Bacteroidota bacterium
AGTATCAAAGATGTGCAAAAATTAAGTCCTAGATTTATGAAACAACCCGAAGGTATCTGCTTTGATAAGGACGGAACGCTTTACATTACTTCCGAAGGCGACGGTAGCAAAGCCCGTTTGTTGCGCTACGATTATCAAGGGCGTTGATTATTTTTAGCGCAGACTCAATAGAAGAGAGCGGCTCACTAGTAAAATAATTATTGAATAAGTGAGCTTTTTAGGGCTTTACGAAGTCCTATTTTACTTGAATGTAGCCTGAGTCAATACCAGAAAATCGCGCAACAAGTATGCTGAGAAAGCCTCTTCGGACGGAAATACAAAATTTCGTACACCCCCAATAACTAGAGCATGTTTGGAGCACTATCTTCCTGTAAACCAATATTTTCCGAACCTGACTTTGAAAATAATCGCTGCTAACCCATCCGCGAAGCGGTTCTCTCGCTTAAATATTCACTGAATATTTACCTAAAGGATCGCTCGTTCATCTCGAT
This sequence comes from Bacteroidota bacterium, assembly GCA_038746215.1. Taxonomy (GTDB): domain Bacteria; phylum Bacteroidota; class Bacteroidia; order Chitinophagales; family Saprospiraceae; genus JAAUTG01. The sequence goes on from JBCDKV010000421.1 coordinate 492, forward strand.
AAAGTTGCTATTATTTTCTTCGCCAGAACCGTAAACTACTGATTTACAGTTCAATCCTGCTCCAAACAAGCTCTTAAAGCCAACAGCTAAGAGCCAATAACCTTGCTAGTAAAACATCCTCATCAACAAAACACAATAACATGATTACATTCTTATTACTACTCAATAGTTTACTATTTGCCACAGATGCACACGACTTTCATCTAAGCAAATCTGTCATAGAATACAATGCAGCAGAAGAGAGCTTAGAAGTTACCTTGCACATTTTTCTGGATGACTTAGAAGCCACCTTATTCGAAGGCGGCATTCAGGAAAAATTGAACTTGTGTACGGAAAAGGAACACGAGAAAGGAGAAACGTATGTCGAATATTATTTGCGCAGAAGTTTCCGACTGATGGTGAACGGTAAAGAGGTCGAGTATAATTACTTAGGCAAGGAAATTTCGGAAGATTTTCAAGCCGCTTGGTGCTACATAGAAGTACCCAAAGTCGGTAAAATCGAAAATTTGGGCGTTAAAAATACCATCCTGATGGAACTATACGAAGATCAGCGCAATATTGTGCAGATTAAAGTACCAAATGAAAAACCCAAATTCTTCATGTTTGATCGAAAATATAACGAGGAGTTCGTTACGTACTAGGCTAGCGCGAAGTCTCATTTTGCTTGGAAGCAGCCTGAGTCGATGAAAAAAGATCGCGATCTTAAGAACACTACTGTACTCCGTTCGGGATAAAAAAGTGCATTTTACGCTGTTGACATTTTTAAGCACAAACTATTACGCGTACTTTCAAATTTGGCGACATCGAGCCTGCCAAATTTGAGCAAGGTTTTTAAGGACAAAGAAGCGAAAATCGCTTCTTTGTCCTCAAAAAACCTTGATTCGCTGAGGAGGTGTCGACCTCCTCCTCAGCGAAAACTTACCCTCAAATTTAACGGTAAATGATGTGAACAAAACCTATCTTTTTTCAAAAATGAAAGCACTTTTTCACCTCGTTTGCTGTATAGTCTTTATTTCAAGCATTCTTCAAGACCTCATGTACACCTAATTCCAATCCACCGCTTCAGGAATTTGAGCAATGACGGTAAAAGTATCGCCTTTGTTGTGCATCACTTGACGCCAGAGCTTGCTGGCTTGCGATTTGAATAAATAGTTGGCAAATAGCGGTGCTGTGACCCAAGAACCCACATTCATTTCGCCCATTAATTGTCCTGCTGACCAACCTGAATAGCCGACAAAAAATCGAATATCGTTGGGTTTAATCAATTGTGTATCTACCAAGAACTTTAGCTTTTCAAAAGAACCACCCCAATAAACGCCCGTCCCAATTTTTACGCTATCTTCCAGCAAATCGCCTGCTGTATGGATGTAGTGAATCGTATCTGTCTGCACTGGACCACCAAAATACACTTCCGCATCAAACTCAGGAAAATCATTGACGAGTTCGTCTACGCGCATAGCCATCGGACGATTCATAATGAAGCCTAGACTTCCCTCTCGATTGTGTTCGCAAAGCACAATTACCGTCCGTCTAAAATTTTCGTCCCACATAAAAGGCTCTGCCAGTAGGATGTCTCCTGCGTTGATTTGTGCTGTTGCTGTATCCTCTTTCATTTGTCTGTATTTATTAGGTGTGCACGAAGTTTTTGGTAATGCCTGACAAAAATCCTAATAAGGTTCTTGAGATCGCGCAACAAGTATGCTCAAAGGGTTTTTAGGCTCATCGGGGAATTTTTTAGAGAGAGAAAATTATGTAATTTTCCCTCTCTACAAAACCCCTTCTACTGGAAAATGAAAAAAGTACTTTTTTCATTTTCCACAAAAATAACCGAAGCCCCATTTTTATGGACGGAAACACGAAATCACATTACAAACTACTCGAAGGAAACTTCCGATCAATACGTTTCACGAATCCTCGAATCACTTTACCCGTTCCACCAACTTCGATAAATTCACTAGCACCATCCGCAATCATGTTCTGCATCGTCTGCGTCCATCGCACGGGTGAAGTCAATTGTGCGATTAGGTTTTGCTGAATTTTAACGGGATCGGTGGCTGCTTTCGCATCTACATTCTGGTAAATGGGACAGATAGGAACATTGAAATTAGTATTTTCTATGGCAGCTTGTAATTCGTTTTTCGCGGGCTGCATCAAAGGCGAATGAAAAGCACCGCCGACGGCAAGTACAATCGCTCTTTTTGCCCCTGCTGCTTTAAGCTGTTCCACGGCTAGGTCTATTCCTTTCACACTACCCGAAATCACCAGTTGCCCAGGACAGTTATAATTAGCAGCTACGACTACTTCCTCCGTGATGCCATCGCAAACTTGTTCCACGATTTCATCCTCCAAACCAACGATAGCTGCCATTGTACCTTCTACGAGTTCGCACGCTCGCTGCATCGCCAAGGCACGTTGGTTAACGAGTTGCAAACCATCCTCGAAAGACAGAACTTGATTGGCGACAAGGGCGGAAAATTCTCCCAAAGAATGACCTGCGACCATAGCTGGTTTGAACTCATCGCCCGCTAATTTGGCTTTTACTACGGCGTGTAGAAAAACAGCGGGTTGGGTAATTTTGGTTTGTTGCAAATCTGCTGCACTGCCTTCAAACATCACTTCTGTAATGGAAAAACCGAGTAATTCGTTCGCCTGCTCAAATAAATCTTTCGCAAGCGCAGAAGATTCGTATAAATCTTTTCCCATGCCTTCAAATTGTGAGGCTTGTCCTGGAAAAACGTATGCTTTCATGTAAAAAAAACTTTTGTTTGAGTTGGTTGCTAAATCATTCTCCGTAATATTCGACGTAAATATTTTCGGTTTCCCACAGTTTGATACAATGCAGTTCTCCGTTGGGAATGTGCGGTGCTAATTCCTTCCAAAAGAGCATACTGAGGTTCTCCGTGGTTGGTTGCATCCCTTCTGGGATGAAGTCTACGTCGAGATTCAAATTGGCGTGATCTACTTTATCGGTAATGTACTTTTTGATGATTTTGCTCAAATCTTTCACATCCATGATGTAGCCCGTCACAGGGTCGGGTTCTCCTTTGATGGTCACGAAGAGCCAATAGTTGTGTCCGTGCCAGTTTTTATTAGCACATTTGCCAAAAGTAGCATAGTTTTTTTCTTCACTCCAGTCCGATACCCACAGTTTGTGGGCGGCATTGAACCGTTCTCTTCTCGTCAAATATACCATAAAGTTATGAAAATTAAAATGGCGTCCTAATAGGCGTATTTCATGGGGGCATCGCAAAACTGCTCCTTCAATATCGCCTTTCACAAAGGTAACACGCTGATCGGATTGAAAGTGCCTAGTCCACTAAATTATTGCAGCAATTCTACTTTTTTCGGTCTACCACAAAATTAACTAAATCTTCTAGCGATGCTCTGGCAGGCGAGAGTGGCAGTTGGTGTAAGAGTTCAAAAGCTTGATTTCGATAATCATACATGATGTTTTTGGTGTAGGCGATACCGCCACTTGCTAATACGAAATCAATCACTTCCCGCACTTTTTTCTGATCGGTATTGTATCGCTTGATGTTGTTGATAATGCGACGCTTATCTGACCTAGAGGCATGTTCCAACGCATAAATCAGTGGTAGCGTCATCTTTTTTTCTTTGATGTCTATTCCTTTGGGCTTGCCAATATCATCCGTTCCATAATCCAAGAGATCATCGCGAATTTGAAATGCCATGCCAATTTTTTCGCCAAACTGGTGCATAAGTCGAATAATTCTCTCGTCTTCGGTCGCGGAGGCAGCACCAGCGGCACAAGAGGAAGCAATCAAAGAAGCCGTTTTTCCTCGAATGACTTCGTAATAGATTTCTTCTTTGATGTCCAAACGACGGGCCTTTTCCATTTGCAGCAATTCACCTTCACTCATGGCTTGCACCGCTTCCGACATAATCTCCAAGGCTCGGAACTGCTTGTTTTTGAGAGCAATGAGAAAACCACGAGAAAATAGATAATCGCCTACGAGTACCGCAATTTTGTTTTTCCAAAGGGCATTGATGGAAAAAAATCCCCTGCGCTTATTAGAGTCATCCACCACATCATCGTGGACTAGGGTAGCGGTGTGCAACAACTCAATCATGGCTGCTCCCACGTACGTATTTTCATTAATATCTCCACAGGCTTTGGCACTGAGCAATACAAACATTGGACGCACCTGTTTCCCTTTTCGGCGCGCAATGTAGTACATAATGCGATCCAATAGCGCCACCTTACTTTTCATAGAGTCTCGAAAGTACTGCTCAAAAGTTTTCAGTTCATCTTTGATCGGAGATTTAATGCTATCCAATGATCGAGGCTTGGATGGTGTTTGCTGCATAGTGGTCGGCATTTAGTAACTGATGTTGCGGGTTTGGCGATTGGCATTTAGTCATTAATGCGAATAACGACTGTACAAATCTCATTTTTCTTGACATTTGACTCAGATATGGTTTAGGTCAATATCCGCAAATTGAGCAACAAGTATGCTCCGTAATTCTCTTCGGACGGAAACACAAATTTCAACTTATTTTTTAGAGAAAAATAAGTTGAAATTTGTGTTTCCGTCCATAAAAAACCTTTGGGCATACTTATTGCG
>JBCDKV010000422.1:0-5075 GCA_038746215.1 Bacteroidota bacterium
CTACCACCAAAAAAGCCCGTCCAAGGGTCTGAATAATTTCCGCTTGGTCTGCCTTTCCGTAGGCTTGGGCAGTGATACCCGTCGTTCCCATACGGAGAAAGCCAAAATTCCAATAAACAAAATTGAAAATCATCGCTCCCAAACCTACTGCTCCGATATGCAATTCTGAGAAACGTCCCATGAGGGCGGTATCCACTGTACTGAGTAAGGGTACGGAGACATTGCTGATGATATTCGGAATGGCAAGCCGTAAGATTTCTTTGTTCATAAGGGAATTTGTAAAAGATAAGCTACCCAAATTTTTAAGAATTATCGCAAACCAATACAAGACGCAAAGAAGGAAGATAGCCACTCGATGTTTTAAGTTTCCTAAATTCAAATCTATTATCTACTCGTTTCCAAACGAGTGAAGTAGCATTCAGCCGTTAGGAAACGGCAGGATAGTGGTATCAAGTTAGGAAACTTGATACATCGTAAAATAGAATGAGACAGCCATGGTTCTGCATCTAACTGCTCGCTTCTTAAATCTGTCCTCTTACTTAATACGCCCAAGTCAAATAAGTCGCGCCCCAAGTATAGCCACCACCAAAAGCAGTCAAGATCAGTTTGTCTCCTAATTTCAGTCGATCTTCCCAATCATAAAGACAAAGTGGTAAAGTAGCAGCGGTCGTATTACCGTATTTTTGGATATTAATGATGACGCGATCCAGTGGAAAATCTGCCATACGAGCCACAGATTCAATGATACGAATATTGGCTTGGTGTGGTACTAACCAATCAATATCCTCCGTCGTTAATTCATTTTGTGCCATCACTTGCTTCACGACCTTAGACATACCCGAAACGGCTGCTTTGAATACTGGTCTTCCATTCTGATAGACAAAATGTTCATTTGCGGCAACGGTAGCAGCCGTAGTCGGTTTGGCAGAGCCACCAGCTTTGATGTGCAAAAATTCTTTACCCTCGGCATTGCTCCGCAGTATAGCGTCTTGTATGCCAAAATCATTTTTGCTAGGCTCTAACAAAACTGCCCCCGCTCCATCGCCGAAGATGATACAAGTGGAGCGATCTCTATAATCAATGATCGAAGACATCTTATCTGCTCCCACTATGACAACTTTATCGTAAGTACCAGACTCTATAAATTTTGCCCCAGTATTCAATGCAAAAAGAAAACCCGAACAAGCAGCACTTAGATCGTAAGTAAAGGCATTCTTCATGCCTACTTCGTGGGCAATAATGTTAGCAGTATCTGGAAAAGGCATATCTGGCGTAACAGTGGCACAAATCAATAAGCTGACTTCCTCTGGTTTAGTATTGGTTTTTTCCATCAAGTCTTGCACCGCTCGTACCCCCATATAGGAAGTACCAAGCCCCTCCCCTTTTAGTATTCTGCGTTCTTCAATACCTGTACGTGTACGAATCCACTCGTCATTCGTTTCCACCATCGTTTCCAGCTCTTTATTGGTCAATACATAGTCTGGCAGATAAGCTCCTACTCCTGTGATTGCTGCTTTTAACATCTTCTAATTATATTAAGTATCAGAAATTAGGGCGAAAGGTATGAAATGTCCTTTCTTTTTCCGAATTGCCAATCATATAAATTAGGATTTTACTTTTCTTCAAAGTCTGTTTACCTTTACGACATACTCAAAAATGAACACGTTTTTAAAATTCATTGATTCGCAGACAAAAAATTCCTGCCCACCTCATTAAGGTGGATTTTGAAGAGGATTTTTTACCTACTGCGAGGGGAAGCGAAACCTTCCATTTTCTATTTATGCCCAATTTTGAAATAGGGTTGTACGAAGTATCACTTTTCTTAACATTTTACTTGGAAATAGCCTGAGTCAATGCAAGAGAATCGCGCAACAAGTATGCTCAGTAAATCTCTTCGGGCGGAAACACAAATTTTTCTTGGAAAATTTGTGTTTCCGTCCATAAAAAACCTTTGGGCATACCTGTTGCGCGATCTCAGGAGGCTTCACTAAGATTTATTCTAAGTATTGCTTAAAATTTCGTCGTATACCACTAATTTTGAAACGAAACATACGATCCTTGCATCCTTTCTTCGGCTATTTAATCGAATCTTATGACTTTTATTCTGGACAAACAAGCTTCCATTGCGCATCATTTCATCGCACAACTCAGAGATAAAGACATCCAACAAGACCGAATGCGATTTCGCAGGAATATGGAGCGATTAGGGGAGGTTCTAGCCTATGAACTGAGCAAGCAATTGGAACACGAGCGTCACGAGGTAGAAACTGTACTAGGAAGTGCTACGGCACAAAGAATCAAACATCCCATCGTACTCGGCACTATTCTGAGAGCGGGCTTACCTTTTCATCAAGGGCTACTCAACTACTTCGATGATGCTGAAAATGCCTTTATCTCTGCGTACCGCAAACACCATAAAAACGGCACTTTCGTCATAGAGCTTGAGTATGTATCCTGTCCCAATTTGGAGGACAAAATACTGATTCTAGCCGATCCTATGCTAGCCACGGGCGCATCCATCGTATTAGCAGCCAAATCACTCCGACGTTTTGGTATCCCCAAGGCATTGCATATCGTGACGGCTATTGCAGCCGAAGAAGGGCTTAATCATGTTCGCAAGGAACTGCCTTTCGCCAATTGTTGGATAGGTGCGCTAGATGCAGAACTTACCGCCAAATCATATATCGTACCTGGCTTGGGAGATGCGGGAGATTTAAGCTATGGTGAAAAAGTGCAGTCCTGAAAGCAGTAAAGCTAAGAGCTTGTTGTACTACGTACTTATAAAATTTTGCAAAAAAAGACAAGTCTATGTAGATCACAAAGGTAGTTGACACTTTAGTCTCAAATTGCTAATTTTTATTTCATAAAAATTAGCACTTTGGGTGGCCCTTTTGGACAGAAATGATGTTGCTTTTGATGATTTTTGGAAAAAATCATCAAAAGCAACATCATTTCTGTCCGAAGAGACTATTGAAAACAAAATGAAAAATTTCATTTTTCATTTTGTTTTCAATAAAGAATGTCAAGCGAGCAGATAAACTTGTCCAAAAAAACAAAGTTTTTGTCCTTGTCGCTTTTTGAACTTGCACTTTAGAATCTAGAATCATGTGTCCTCAGTGTTTTTATTTATGCTCTGTCAGGTAGCGTACACTAGACACTAATATTCATTACCTCAAAGGAGACCGTACCAACGGGAAGGGATACCTCTGCTACTTCTCCCACTTTTTTGCCGAGTAGCCCTTTACCAACGGGAGAATTGACAGAAATTTTCTTTTGTTTCAAATCAGATTCTGCCTCAGAAACCAAGTGATAAGTTAGCACCTTTTTGGTTTTCATGTTCTTAATTTTCACTTTGGTCATCACACGTACCTCGGAAGTATCAATATCCTTGGGGTCTAGCACTCTAGTGTTGGCGAGCGTTTTTTCCATCGTATTGATCTTTAGCTCTAACATACCTTGTGCTTCTTTGGCTGCGTCGTATTCTGCATTTTCCGAAAGATCACCTTTCTCTCTTGCCTCGGCAATAGCCCTTGCAGCTTCCAAGCGCCCGTTACTTTTGAGGTCTTCTAGTTCTGCACGAAATTTATCGTATGCTTCTTGTGACATATAACTAACTGCTGCCATAAGTGGTGTATTTTTAAAGTCAAGCGACTAATATATTAGAAGAAACTATGTTTCTAGCCTAAAAAAATTGCTCACTTGATGTTGTTTAATAAATAGAAGAAGGCTGAATAGTGAGGCGATTGTAAGCTTTATAGGTTACAGGTAATGAAAGCTCTAATCATTTGCCTTTGTCTTATCAGCAATTCTTTTGAGAAAGCGGTATTATACTGTAAACGAGATAAATCTGTGCAAACGAATATACCTGTTTATTTGTTTAAATTGTTTATTCGTTGAACTGCAATACGTTGATGATAAGCGTATTAAACAAATAAACGGTTCAACAAATCAACAAAGATGGACATGCGCTTTTTTACCCCAAACGTAGTATAAAGCTCATATCACCCTTTACATTAGCATGTTCACCGCCCCTGCGTAAATAAAGAAACGTTTCTACCAAAATAATATTCGATAGAAACGTTTCTGTTGCTTGTAGCTCGCAAATATAAGTACTTGTAACTACAAATGAAAGTATGTTATTGTATTTTGTAGGGTAATGATTCGTAAATTGCTTTTGTTTAAGTGCTTATTTACAAGCTGATTCTCACAGATATATTGTGTGTGCCATCCCAAAGACGGGTCTGACGATAGGCATAATCAATACCAAAAGTACGATTTTTATCTTCCTTACTTAATGGTGCAGCCAAGCTAGCACCTGCACTGATACCTGAGTATATGGGCGCAGTTTCCACATTTTCTGAACCAACTTCGTATTTATAAGCTGCTCTCAATTGGAATAAATTGTTCAAAGAATATTCTACCCCAGCTCCCAATTGGTCTTGCGAGAAGGAATTAGCTGTAAAATTACCAACAAGTGTAACTCTGTTGATTTCGCCTACATTAATGTCATAAGAAGCTCCAATATTCAGTACAGAAGGCAACTCAAAGTCTTCTGAACGCTGATTGAAGGTCAAAGTATAATCAATATCGCCATCTGGTGCTGGCGCTGGTAATGCCAAACCCTGTCCACCAAAACGCATCGGCGTTCCAATATTACGCAGCGAAATGCCAAATTTGAACTCTTCCTGCTCACCAGCTACGTATTGTACGCCTGCGTCCAAAGCAAAACCTAAAGCACTCAATTCTTGCGTGGATTCAGATACCGCTCTGAACAATATACCGACGGATACTTTATTCTCGAAGGTATGTGAGTAACCCAAACCAAGATTGAAGAAATTGGGCGAAAAAGTCGCACCTGTACCTTCTGGCTGATTGACCGTAGTGACGGGAATATCCCCAAAATCCAGTGCCATAAGTGTCAAACCAATCGCACCGCTTTTTCCCACGCGCTGTGTGAGTCCAAAAGCGTTCATTCTAATATCAGTACCTCTAAGATAGAGCGCACTACTTACATTGATTTCTGTTTTGTTGATCCTAGAAATACCAGCAATATTTAAGCGCATCGCTTCTACCCC
>JBCDKV010000423.1:0-5068 GCA_038746215.1 Bacteroidota bacterium
ATCTCACGAGCTTTACATAAGATTTGTCCGAGTGTTGCTCAAAACTTCTTACACGCCTAAAAATAAACCCGTTCTCCTTGTCTTGTCTGTATCACCTGTCTATTTCCTCGCCAAGTACTCAAAAGTGGACACGTTTTTAAAATTCGTTGAGTCGCAGACAAAAAATCTTTCAAGGAGGACTTTTGTCTGCTCGGAGGGGAGTTTGAGGGAGAGAAGCATGAAAAATTGATGATTTTCATGCTTCTCTCCCTTAAATTCCCCTAAGCAGAAAGTCTTTTCACCTTTGAAAAAAGACTTTCTGCGAATCTTGGAAACTAGATCCTCTATTTTCTATTTGTGTCCACTTTTGAAGTCAAGAATAATACACCTAATTGAAAAATAGCTTAGGTTGATTGAAGAAACTATTACAACTGCAATGTTTGAAAGAGTTTTGTGGGGCATAAATCTTTTCTCAATAAAAGCATACCAATGAAACAGTCGCTATTATTAGTTCTATGCTTACTTACGAGCGCACTCCTTTTTGGGCAAAATCATATACTAAAAGGCAAAATAGTCGATCATCAAAATCGTACTGCTATCCTATCTGCCCATCTGACTTTGTCCAATTCATCGGGACTAGTGAAGACTAGCGTCACGGATGCGGAAGGTGAATTTGTATTTGAGCGACTCCAATCAGGCAATTACGAGCTAATTATCAGCTACGTTGGCTACCGCGATTTAAAGCGTGGGGTAAAAATAGTCGATACCAATATTGACCTCGGTGTACTCGAACTAAAAGGTGGCGTAGATTTAGAAGAAGTGGAGGTGACGGCAAAAGTTGTGCCAGTAGAGCAAAAAGGGGACACCTTGCAGCTCAATGCAGCCGCCTACAAAACCCTACCTGATGCGAGTGCGGAAGAGATGCTAGAAAAAATGCCTACGGTGGATATCGACAATGGGAAAGTGCAAGCACAGGGAGAGAACGTGAACAGGGTACTAGTCGATGGCAAGCCTTTCTTTGGTAATGACCCGACGGCTGCGCTGCGCAATTTGCCCGCCGAAGTAATCGACAAAATCCAAATTTTCGATCAGCAGAGCGACCAAGCGCAATTTACAGGTTTTGATGATGGCAATGAAACCAAAACCATCAATATCATCACCAAACCCAATATGCGCAACGGACAATTTGGGAAAGTGTACGGCGGATATGGCTACGCAGATAAGTACACGACTGGTGGTAATATCAATATTTTCAATGGCGATCAGCGCATTTCTCTTATTGGGCAGAGCAACAACATCAACATCCAAAATTTTGCAACGGAGGATTTATTGGGGGTCGTTGGGTCGAGTGGAAGCAGAAGACGCGGTTTTGGTGGTGGTGGACGTGGTCGCAGAGGTGGCGGTAGAGGCGGTCGAAATCAAGGGGCTTCGGTCAATGATTTTTTAGTCCCTCAACAGGACGGCGTAGCGACTACCCATGCCTTTGGTGTGAATTATTCGGACAAGTGGGGCAAAAAAATGGAAGTCAATGGCAGCTATTTTTTTAATCTGACCGATAACCTTTCAGAAGAAATACTGCTCCAAAATTTTGTAGACCAAGAAGAGGTAGCAGAAAGCTATTTGGAAGAAAATAAGGTGGAAAGTAGCAATCAAAACCATCGTTTGAATGGACGGCTAACTTATAAAATCAATGATAAAAATTCACTCATCATGCGTCCGAGCTTGAGCTGGCAAAACAACGACGGACGTTCTGCTACGCTGGGTGAGAATCTGTTGAATGATCGCCCAGTTAGTGAAAGTTTGAATAATTATCTTTCTGATTTGCGGGGCTTCAATTTCAACAACAATTTACTCTGGCGACACCAGTTTGAAAAGCGCAGAAGAACTTTTTCCATCAATTTGAGTAATGGCTTTGCGCCAAAATCGGGCGCCAGCAATTTATTTTCACAAACACAATTTTTTCGTACGACTACTAAGACGGATACGCTCGACCAACAAGCCACGCTGGACTTGAACAATTGGAATATTGGCACTAACTTTCAGTACACAGAACCACTGGGACAAAACGCCATGCTCATGCTAAATTATCGTCTTTCTTACCAACAAGAAGACAGCGATAGATCCGTTTTTGATTTTTCAACCGAAACCGCTAGCTACGATCTTTTCAATGAGCAGTTGAGTAATATTTTCTCCAATGATTACCAAACGCATCGACTGGGTGGTGGCTACAATTGGCGTAAGCGAAAAACCATGTTCATGTTGCGAGCCAATGTGCAGTACGCAGCACTCATCAATGAACCGACCTTTCCTACCACTAACACGATCAGCAACACTTTCTTGAATGTATTGCCGATGGCTATCCTGCGTATGGGAGACCGAAAAAGCAAGAATCTGACATTTTTCTATCGCACCAATACACAGTTGCCAAGCATTGAACAGCTCCAAAATGTGTTAAACAATAGCAATCCACTCCAACTGAGCATTGGAAATCCAGATTTGGTGCAATCTTTTCAGCATCGTGTATTTGCGCGCTACTCCAACACCAACGCAGCAAAATCGTCCGTCTTTTTTGCGTTGCTAAGCGGTACATTTACCAAAAATTACATTGGTAATAGTTTGTATTTCTCGGATAGTGAAGCTCCGATTTTTGACGAATTGGGACTGGATAATAATGCACAGCTATCGCTACCCGTCAATTTGAATGGGTATTGGAATGCTCGTTCGCTGGTGACTTATGGCTTTCCCGTCGAGCTATTGTCTTCCAATTTGAACATTGATTTTAACGCCAATCACAGCAGGATACCTGGCTTGATTGAAGATGCGATCAATTACGCCAATAATTCTAGCATTGGCTTGGGACTGACTTTGGGTAGCAACATTAGTGAGCAACTAGATTTCACCATCGTTTCTCGCAGTAATTACAACATCACACAAAATAGCTTACAACTTCAGGTTGACAACATCTATTGGAGTCAGAGAACACGCCTGAAAATCAATTGGATCGTCGGCGATGGTTGGATTTTTCGTACCCAACTGACGCATCAGTATTTCAATGGCTTAGCAAATACCGTAGATCAGAATTTTGTGCTTTGGAACGCGAGTTTTGGCAGGAAGCTGTTTGAGAAAGATCGAGGTGAAATTAGTATTTCAGCTTTTGACCTCTTGAATCAAAATATCAACGTCAACCGAACGGTGACAGAAACGTATATCGAAGATACCCAGACGAATGCCCTACAGCAATATTTCATGCTCCATTTCAAATACGATATTCGCCATTTTCGGGTTAAGTAGAGATATACTGCAAACTGGATAAATATGTGTAAGTGGTCGAATTGTAAAATTGCTCAATTGTTAAATTGATGATGAAGTGCTATATAATGAACCATGTCTGAGTCAATGCCAGAAAACCTCTAGGCATACTTGTTGCGCAATCTTAAGGGATTTACTAAGGCTTATTTTGAGGACTACTTAGAACTTCGTACACGCTTAATTATCAACTAAAAAAGTGCAATCAAGGGAATCTGTGCAGTAAATAGATCAACTATTCAACAAATCAACAAAGTCCCGCTTTTAACGATTACCATAGAGCATAAAAGAGCAATGCAGCTATTGGAATCCCTCTGTTTCTACAAAGAAGTACGACATATAACTGTAGCTAGTAGCAATTATAAAAATTATGATGATAAAATAAAAGATTACATTAAGCCCCAGACTTCTGAAAAATCCTTTTGCTGACTTTTGATCGAATACATCCATATACACCCAGATGGTATAAATGAAGCTGAAAATACCGCCGATCAGCATGGCAAAAGCAAAATCTATGAATACAAAGGGCACGAAGAGTAGCGCAATAAAGGAAATCATTCCGATGATATAGGTATTCAAGACGAAATGCTCTGGATAATACAGCCTAAATTTGCGATAGAAAAAGTAGGTCAAAACGCTCAGAATAGGAATGAGTGCTAAATTGAAGACGTTTTGATATTGCGCAAAATAATCAAATCCACGCTCCATCCATACTTCCAATGCCACTGCACTTTCGGCTTTGGCTTCCTCGTCGCTATTGATTCCATCTTTGAAGTCCTCTATGAAAGAAACAGTCAATGCCTTTTTATCACTAAAAGTACTGACAAACAATGCCCACAACCCTACGTAGAGAATACTAAACTGAATAGGATGGGTGTATTTTTTGCGGACACCTCCAAAATACGCCTTCATCATTTTGCCTGGACGAAGCAGCAACTCTCTAGTCGTATACGGCAGCCCTCGCTCGAAGTTAAGGACTTTCAAGATGCCATCAAAAATGTACTTAAAGTCAATGCGCTCGTTTGATTGTTCCATACGAAATACGTTTAGGCTACTGATTGGAACGAAATCTTAATCTCGAACTTCCCAAAGCACATCTACAAAATACCGATTTTGATCGAAGAATTTCTCGACAGGTATAAAACCCGTTTTTTGCGCCAAACGGTCAATATCGCTTAGGCTATGTTTTTGAGAAAGCTCGGTATGAATCGCTTCCCAAGGCTCGAAGGAGAAAGATTGCTGCAAGGCTGCTATGTAGACGTTTTGTGCTTGTTTGCTCACCAAAAAGCTTTCAGTGGCACCGCTCAATGGATTGTAGGTCTCCCAATGCTTGAACTGTTCCAGCTTGAAATCTGCCCCCAATTCGCGATTCATGCGCTCCAAAAGATTCAGGTTGAAATCGCTGGTGACGCCTGCTGGATCATTGTAAGCATCTAAAATCGTCTGTGGATCTTTTTTTAGGTCAAAACCAATTAATAGCAGATCACCACTATTCAGGTAATTGACCATCCGAGCGAGAAATTTTTCGGCTTCCTTAGGTAGCATATTCCCAATATTTCCGCCCAAAAATAACACGACTTTTCTACGCTTACTGTGCGCCAATCGACGTAAACCTTCAAAGTATTCACCTGCCAATTTTTTGACCCTTAGATTAGGCCACGATTGCTGCAAATCTGACTCCAAGTGTTCTAAAACATGAGCAGAAATATCGATGGGAGCATAATTGAAGTCAGTCTCGTGCGCCAAAAAGTGTTGTAGTAAAATTTTGGTCTTCGTACCATCA
>JBCDKV010000424.1:0-5066 GCA_038746215.1 Bacteroidota bacterium
CTTGCTCCCTTCACATTTCTAAATACAAGCGACTAGGTGTGCTTTCAAATTTGGCGGCATCGAGCCTGCCAAAGTTGATCAAGGTTTTTTATGGACAAAGAAGCGATTCTCGCTTCTTTGTCCTTAAAAAACCTTGATTCGCTGAGGAGGTGTCGACCTCCTCCTCAGCGAAAACTTACCCTCAAATTTAGCGGTAAATGATGTGAACAAAACCTATCTTTTTTCAAAAATGAAAGCACTTTTTTATCCCGTTTGCAGTATACTTCTGCTCGTTATCCGCATTATTTACTGTTCCTCTCGCTCAATCATCCATGCTTGCAATTCTTTGAAGGTTTGCACAAGTTCCTCCGTTTCTGCCTCATTGAGTTGTTGCGTTTGGCATTTTCTCAGGAATACATCTATGGGCTTCAAATCTTTCAAATCAGTCGCGCCCTCAGCGAATTGCTGCTGCCTAGTGTTGAAAGTAGTTCTGATTTTGAGTAGTTCTACATTCAAATCCCTTGTAAAGTCTCGCAGTTCCATATCTAAATTGGGGATCAATTTGTCGTCGGTCACGACTGCATCTACCCAAACCGTTAAATCATCTTTATAGTCTTCGTGCAATTGTCGAAGCCGAACTTTCATAGCTTCAAAATCCAACTGAATGCTTTTTAAGCGTCTAAATAGCGGCACAGCCACATCACGGACAGTCAGCTTACCTTTTTCAATATCCACGATCTTTACAACTTTCTCATCCTTTGTCTCGCTAAAACTCAGTGGAATCAGCGAACCAGAATACTGAACATTTTCATTGCCTTTGAAAGCTTGGGCACGATGAATGTGTCCTAATGCCACGTAGTCAAATAAGTCGGGAAACTGCTCTGCCTTTATATTCTCTGTATCGCCGATGTAGATGTTAGCGCGCTCTTCGCTAGCATAAGCACCTTTGACATACAAATGTCCTATAGCTATCAATGGGATGTGCTTACCTTCGTAATCTTGAATAGCTTCGCCAATGGCATCGTAATGTGATTTGATGCCCCTTCTGATTGCTGCGATCCGTTCCATACCCGTTTCTCCAGAGATACTCGAACGCAGATCTTTATCCCGCAAAAAAGGAATAGCCGCCACGACTGCTGCTAGTTCACCTTCCGAATTTTTCAATTCAATGATTTGATCTTCCACCACTCCTGTAGTAGTACCAATGACGTATATATTCATGGATTCCAGCAACTCCTTAGGAGCGTTCAGCATGGCGGGTGAGTCGTGGTTGCCACCTATGATGACAATATGTTGACAAGTAGTTTGCAGCAGTTCGGTAAGAAAACGATAGTACATGCTGCGGGCATAGTTGGGCGGATTTCCAATGTCGAATATGTCTCCTGCCACAATCAGACCGTCCACTTGCTCTTTAGTGATGGTTTCCAAAAGCCATTTTAAGGCAGCGCGATGTTCTGGTATCCTATCTCGATACTGAAATTTTTGCCCTAGATGCCAATCTGATGTATGTAGAAATCGCATAGTGGTAAGCAAAAAAAAAGGGTAACGACACAACCTAAGTTGCGCCGCACCCTGTATAACCCCAAAAAACCAAAATCTTCAGGTTTGATTGGCTAGTGCAAATATATGGGCAATATTCTGGATTTGCTAATTTTTCATTAAAAATTGCTTTTTTAGACCCAAAACAGAACGAACTGGGTACTCAATTTCAAAAAGTGAGTCATTTTCACGAAGCATTTTATTTAGGTCAATGTCTATCTTTCTCTAAACACAAATATCTGATAGACAATTATTTACAAATTAAAAATAGATTATTGTCTAGTTCCTCTGCCCTTTGCGATATAAGTATTTTCTTGGTAGAACAGCAAAAGTTAATTTTTTGTTAAAGAAATTCGCAATCTGAATTTTTTGTCTAAAAATGGATTCCTATTTTCAAAAGTGGGCACAAATAGAAAATAGAAGATCTCGTTTCCAAGATTCGCAGAAAGTCTTTTTTCAAAGGTGAAAAGACTTTCTGCTTAGGGGAATTTTAAAAACGTGTCCACTTTTGAATTCCTATTCACAGTTCACGGGCAAGTCCTGCGTCAGATAAATATCTATTTGTTGCCCTACTTGTAAATTCTGATCTGGATTATAGGACGGAATAGTTTTGTAAACATAGGCAGTTTGTCGATCTACCACAGTCACATCATCGTGAATGATGCCTACCACTAGTCTTGCATTTTTAATTGCGATTTCTGCTATGTCAAATGAATTGCATTCGATGTCAGGCATTTTGACATAATCCACACCGTATTTAGTGACTATAAATTCGAGTGTACTACCTTTTCCTAATTTGTAACCATCATCTATTTCATCGAAAGTGAGTTTTTTATCTTCGTGATAAACTTCCAAAATCGTGCCTGGCAAAAAACGGTTGTTAGCTCGCTCTTCTTTAATTACCGCTTTCAAGCCTCTGGTCGTCAGAGCGCGCTGATAATTATCAAAATTATCCATTTCAGAAATAGGCGGTGTCTCGGTAGGCACTCTAGTAAAGCGGGTCGTTGTCAGGTAAATAGTGCGGTGCTTCTTCACCCTAGAAAAAGGTTTTGGGTTTTGCTCAACAACTTCGTTTGGAGAACGCTCACCGCGATCTATGGAATCTAGGACGACGATGCGCAAGTCTTTTTCTTTAGCTTCTGACATCACGTCTCTTAAATCTCGCCCGATGAAATCGCCCACTTGTCTAGAATCCCCTTGCCGTGTACAAGTATTTAGCAGAATAGAAGTCAGGAAAAACAAACCGATTAGAGCCGCCAACATTAGTCCTAAGTTTTTGAGTACAATTGGACTGGTAAAAAAAGCAGCCGTTTCTGTTCCTATCGTTTGCAGTAGTTTTTTCATAGTTTTATTGTAAGACTTGGTAGGCAGTCAAGTTGGGTGTACAGAACATCCGCACTTTTTTGCTTGCTGAACAATAGACGAAATAACTGCCCCGAAATTGCTCATCTTATTATTTCCTTGGATTTTGCTCCAAATTTAAAATTTGTGGACTATTTTCCAAAGCTCCTTTCGATTTCGATGTATGAGAAATGTAGCTTCTAAGCTTTTATCGAACTCATTTGCTCGCTTTACACTAGCCTTCAAATGCCAAAGCTAGCCCAAATAGAATACTAAAGTATCAACTACTTTCACTATTCCTATAAGCATATCCGATTTTTAATAGGGATATGCGAAGTCCTATTTTCTTAAGAGCTTGTTTGGAGTAGGATTGAACTGTAAATCAATAGTTTACGGTTCTGGCGAAGAAAATAATAGGGACTTTATTGAGATAAACGAGCGATTATTTTCAAAGTCAGGTTCGGAAAATATTGGTTTACAGGAATATAGTACTCCAAACATGCTCTAAGACTTTACCCCAAAATAGTCTGAGTCAATACAAAATAACTGAGCAACAAGTATGCTCTGAGGGTCTCTTCGGACGGAAACACAAATTTTCTCAGAAAAATTTGTGTTTCCGTCCATAAAAATCTCTTGAGCATACTTGTTACGCGATTTCAAGAACTTTCTCGGACTTGTTTCGAGTGTTGCTTAAAACTTCGTACAAGCCTAATGTTTTAAAACAAATTATTGTATTATTGCACTCGGTATTTATTAAGTAAATCCTTACACGCATTTAGGACAGAAAGGTATGTTCTTATTTTAGCTTCCACATACCGGCTCGGCAGTCCTTAGGGCTTACCGATCCTAAAATTTATACCCTTAAAAAGAAAGCCAGTATTTGTAAATTAGACGTGTACGAATGTTTTGAGTAACACTCGAAATAGGTCTTAGTAAAGCTTCTGAGATCGTTCAACAAGTATGCTTAGTTATGCTACTGAATCTTTTCGCAAAAAATTAATTTATATCATATGTCATTTGAAATAGAAGGCAAACTCCACAAAAAGTTTGATACCGAAAGTAAAACAGCAACTTTTCAAGCCAGAGAATTTGTAATAGAAACAGAAGGTACTTATCCACAATTCGTTAAATTTCAACTCACGCAGGATCGTTGTAGTGCCATTGATGGATACGAAGAAGGTGCTATGATTAAAGTGAGCTTTGATTTGCGTGGTCGGGAGTGGAACGGAAAATATTTCACCAATTTGAATGCATGGCGCATAGAGCAAGCAGCCGAAGCCGTTGTCGCCGCAGATCCTATGCCGAACAACGAAGATTTCCCAACTTTGGATGATGAACCGCCTGCTACCAATTACAATGATGATTTACCTTTTTAAATTAGGCGTGTACAAAGTTTTGTTTTTCTTAACGAGACCAGTCTTAGTTAATGCAAGGAAATCGTGCAACAGGTATGCTCAGTAAATCTCTTCGGACGGAAACACAAATTTTTTCAGAAAAATTTGTGTTTCCGTCCATAAAAAACCTTTGGGCATACTTGTTGCGCGATTCCAAAAGCTTTACTAAAACGTATTTCAAGGGTTGTTAAAAACTTCATACACACCTATTTTAAATAGAAGAAAAAAACTGCTCATGCAAACTATAAAAGGAAAAACTGCCCTCATCACGGGTGGTACGAAAGGCATTGGTAAAGGCATCGCCGTTGCTATGCTGCAAGAAGGAATGAATGTTGTGATTACCAGTAGGCATGCTACCGCTGCACAAGAAGTTGCTGACGAGTTGAGCGAAATTGGTTCAGGTAAGATCATTGGCATAGCGTCCGATGTCCGCGATTTTGCTGCTCAGGAAGCAGCCGTAGAAAAAACAATATCTAGCTTTGGACAATTAGATGTACTCATCGCCAATGCTGGCGTTGGTCATTTTGCTTCCATCGAAGACATGAGCTTGCAACAGTGGCAAGATACCATTGATATTAATCTGACGGGCGTATTTTACAGTGTGAAAGCTAGCCTAGCAGCTTTGAAAGCATCGCAGGGCTATATCATTACCATTGCTAGCTTGGCAGGGACGAACTTTTTTGCTAAAGGTGCTGCCTACAATGCTAGCAAATTTGGCTTGGTCGGTTTCACCCAAGCGGTCATGCTAGATGTACGAAAAGCAGGTATCAAAGCGACAACTATTATGCCAGGTTCGGTTGCTACGCACTTCAA
>JBCDKV010000425.1:0-5063 GCA_038746215.1 Bacteroidota bacterium
AAACCACTTGACATCAGGTTTACGAAAATCCCATTCTAGGACTTTATCGTATTTTTTTTGCCAAGTAAAGGTATCCGCTTGTGCCGCCCAAAATCCTTCTGGATCATCTACACTTTCTTTGTATGCTTTGTGGTATTCGTTTAATGTTTTGATTTGTAATGTCATTGATATAAGGTATTTTTTTCCGTTCTTTTTTGTCTTAAGTCTAATAGAATCAAAGCACAAGCCTTGCTATTATTAAATTGCCACTGCTGCAAAGTCGTTTTGCTCAGTGCAAATGGCATATTCTTAAATTTACTGCTCGCCCAATTATCATTTTCTTCCTGCAAACCGTCGTTGATTTCCCAGAAAAGTATTTTTGCCCTTTGGGGTAAATCTAGTTCACTGGCAGCTTCTAATTCCAAAACCAATTCGTTAATCGCTTGTCGGATGTACACCGCATTTTCTTGCTCCACCAAATATTTCGTCGAAACAGTGCGATCATTTAGATTGACAGCTCGTTCACTCATCACTTGTATGATACTGTCTATCAATTCATTATGAGCCTGAACAGTCGTACTCACAAAATTAGCGTAAGCACTTTTGCTCGTTTGGTTCATTTGAATAGCTGCCACATATCGTTTCGATAGATCGTCGTAAATAGCACTAGAATCTGCTAACATCTGTCCGTGATCGGCTATATTTTGTAGGGTTTGATTTTTGCAAGAAATGACTAAGCATTCAATGATTAATAAGCAAAAACCATATTTCATAGCATCAAATTTTGGTAAATCAGCCGCATAAAATTAAAAACAAATATCAATACAACAAAATATATAGATAATTATATTTGAATTTGCTATCTTTTAACCAAATTCTATTAGTTCATTGACCTTAGTGACTAGATCGGAATTGTCAAAAGGCTTGGTAATATAGATTTCGCCGCCATTGGAATAGCCATTCATTTTATCTTCGGGCGTACCTTTTGCAGTTAGAAAAACAATGCGTGTATCTTCAAATTTAGGTTGAGCACGAATTTGCTTGGCTACTTCGAAGCCAGTCATGCCAGGCATCATTACATCCAAAATGACGATATTTGGAACATCTTTTTTCATCTTATCCAGCGCAGCAATTCCGTTTTGTGCTTTTTCTACTTGATAGCCTTGCTGTTTCATTAGAAATTCTAGCGGCACGAGAATATTCGGTTCATCATCCACTAAAAGTACTTTTTTTGTTTCTGGTTTCAGCATCCTGTTTTTTGTTTTGTGTATAGAATAAAAAGGAGCTAAATGATTTTACTTGGTCGAATATCCTTAGACAAGCATCACTAACTATTAAAATCTCGTTCACTTTTGTTTGAAGGGACGTCGAATCCCTCCAAACGAAAATAAATGTAAGATTCCATAAGTAATGATGACCAGATGAAATCATCTAGAACCAATAAAATTTTGTATTGTATAGCTCACAAAAACTAAATTATAAATAATTTCCATAAATCTGAAATTATTGAGCAAAAACTGGAAGAACAATTGTAAAATTAGCTCCATTATTTTTATCACTCTTCAAATAAATTTCTCCTTGGTGCAGTTCAACGATCTCTTTGGTAATCGCCAATCCTAGCCCCGTTCCTTTTGGTTTACCTAATTCATTATCAGTTACTTGCGCAAATTTATCAAAAATGAACGCCTGATCTTTTTTGGCTATACCGATGCCGTTGTCTTGAATACTTAGTATGGCTTTTTGTGCTTGTTTTTTTAGTTCCACTCTGATTGTTCCTTGCGTCGAATCGCAGAATTTTATCGCATTGGACAGTAAATTAACAATAGCTTGCTGCAATTGATCGCTCATGCCTTTCACCTCAATTACTTCCTTTGGCAGCACCAATTGATGTCGAATATTGTTTTTTTCCATCAGTGGAATTAGGCTAGCATAAGTTACTTTTAGTAGGGAAGAAAAGTCCAGTATTTTCATCTTTTCCTCCATATTGGTACGCTTCATTTTCTCTGCATCCAAGACTTGATTGACCAGTCTCGTAATCCGTTCACTTTCGTCCACTACGATGCCCAAATACTCGTCTTGTTGCTGCTGTGCCAAGCTTGGATTGTCCTTCAATATTTTCGCTAAGGCTTTGATAGAGGTGATCGGCGTACGCAATTCGTGCGTGATCGTACTGATAAAATCGGCTTTGAGCGCATCCAAGGCTTTGAGCTGCTCATTGGCTGCTTGCAATTGATTGGTCGTGATTTGTAGTGCCGTAGATTTTTCTTCTAATTGCTTGCTGTACTTGACGATCTCTTGGGTTTGCTCTAAAATTGTAAACATTTCTTCCAAACTAATCGGATCAACTTTCACAATAGAATTCAAAATCGTTTTAGCAGAAGCTGCCCCGACTGCTCCCGCTAAATTGGTCTCCGCAAAGCTGACGAGATCTTCATCCGCAACCGCTACTTTTGCCCAGTCAATTTGCCGTTGTCTAGCGTATTGATCCAGCAATTGTTCCGTCTTTTGCGCCCCTAAAATACGACTGAGCAACTTCCGAATCTCCTTTACTTTTGCTTTTCGACGGATGACTTCGTAGTCGCGACTGCCCGTTCTGTATTTATAAATATCAACAAATAAATCCGCTTGTGTGATTTCCAATGCACTTTGGCGGGTATAGATTGAAACGCCCACGTAGGTCAGCACATTGAGCAATAAACTCCAAAACGTTCCGTGCGCAATACTACTCATGCCGTCCGCACCAAAAAGATGATAAGCGTTCAGCCACGAAATGCCGAACAAACCGTCTTGGATAAAATTTTCTGATAGCAATCCTACTTCGGCTAAGGTTGGCAAGGGCAAACAGAAAAACCAAATCGAAAAGCCTACCAATAGCGATGCAACTGCTCCTGCTTTGGTGGCTTTTTTCCAATACATGCCGCCAAGCAAAGCAGGCGCAAATTGTGCGACGCCCGCAAAGGAAATCAAGCCAATGGAAACTATGGTGTATTTGGCACTGACAAATCGAAAATAGCCATAAGCCAACACCAAAACAACAATGACACTCAATCGTCGAATCGCCAGCAAGCGACCCGAAATATCCAGTTCGGTCTTTCCTTTGATCGTGGAGGAATTGAGTAAAAAAGGTAATACCAGATTATTGCTAATCATAATGCCTAAGGCAGTAATCGCAACAATGACCATACTGGTAGAAGCGGAAAATCCACCGATTGCGACGAATAGGGCTAGTGCTTCTTTGTTTTCTAAAAGCGGCAGACTCAATACAAACATTTCTGCATTGAAATTGCTCCCAAATTTTAAAATCCCACCGACGGCAATCGGTAGGACGAACAGATTGATTAGAAACAAATAGAGTGGAAATATCCAAGACGCTGTACGGATGTGATCTACTTTGTAATTTTCTACTACTGCAATATGAAACTGTCTGGGCAACAGTAAACTGGCTAGCATAGAAATGAGGACGAGCCAAAACCAATTCCAGCCACTGGAGGTGTCTTGCGCTATAAAAATAGCGTCCATGATTTCAGGTTTGGCGGCTGCTTGCTCAAAAATATCCGCAAAACCCTTGAAGATGCCAAAAGTTACAAAGATTCCAATGGCGAGGAAGGCAATCAATTTGAAAACAGATTCAAAAACAACGGCTGCCACCAAGCCATCGTGTCGCTCGTTGGGGTCAAGTTTTCGAGTGCCAAAAAGAATGGTAAATAATGCTAAAATGATTGTGATGTACCAAGCAGTATCTTTGTAAAAAGGAATTTTCAGAATCTCCTCCGCTGACCAGGCTTGCGTTCCGCTATACTTCAGTAAGTCGTAGCTGAGCGCGACGGCTTTTAGCTGAATAGAGATGTAGGGTACGATGCAGAAAGTGGCAATCAAAGTGACCAAAATCCCCAAAAAGGTACTTTTGCCATAGCGAGCAGAAATGAAGTCGGCTATGGAAGCAATGCGTTGGGACTTGCTGATATAGATCATTTTTCGAAGCACAAACCACCAGAGGCAAGCCATGATCGTAGGTCCTAGATAAATGGGCAAAAACTCTAAACCTGAACTTGCTGCTTTGCCAACGCTGCCATAAAAAGTCCACGCAGTACAGTAGATGGCTAAAGAAAGCCCATAGACATAAGGATTGTTGGTAATGCTTTTACCAGAGCGACTTCGACGATCCATCCAGTAGGCAATGGCGAACAAAAGGAACAAATAAGCTAGAGAAATCCCTATGATAAAGGCTTCATTCATGGACGTTTTTTGTTTGTTAGCGGCTGGCGTTTCACTCCTCTTCGTGTTCTTCTTTTTGCTGAATTGCTCGACTAAGGAAGAAAATAATCCCTATCCAAACGACAAAAATGTAAAGATACCAATTTGGAATGCCCCACAACCAACTCCCTTCCCCAAATATACCCAATAATGGAAAACTTAGCAACAGGAAAGCCAGAAAGAAGATTGCCGTTAGTTTGGCATTTCTATTAGAAGACATGAAAGCGGGATATGGCTGCATATTTTTTGTTTTCGCTAAGATTGAGATTGTGATGTAGCAAATCTAGCTGATTTTTAGCGACTTTCTTAGAAAAGCTACATAACAACACTACTGGACAACGCACAAATTAAAACACTAAGAAAAGCAGCTAGTATAGCTATGTAATCAGTTTTTCTTTTCTTTCGTAATCTAAGATGTCCAGTAGTCTAACAACCATCATTCTCTAAAACAAAAATTATGCAAAGCGATGTGATGTTTATTCAGGGCGAGACTTTGAAGAAAATATACTGCAATGAGAGTTTTTTAATATAGCAGGGTCTTTGCGCTTTTAGAGTAAATACTCAATCAGCCTCAAAAATGTGGATCGCAATGGTAAGTAACGGACAAATAATAACTTCCCGATTTGTGACCAAGCGTAGGTAAGGCATCCCCGCCCGTCCGCTTTGCGGTTCATTCGCTTGAATGTTCTGCCCCCCACTAGTGTGGTTCTCTCACTTAAAAGTCCACTGGACTTTTACCCTCAGGGATCGTTCGTTCACCCTTTGGGATCGCTCACTCATGCTAGCGGTTCTCTTCGTTGAAAAGATACTTAATCTTTTCTGCAAGCAAC
>JBCDKV010000426.1:0-5060 GCA_038746215.1 Bacteroidota bacterium
AGTGAAAGATGGCGTTTCGGAGCGTGGTGGTTATCCTGTGGTGCAAAAAGCGATGCCACAATGGAATTTGCGTATTACGGCTTACGCGGATCGTTTGTTATATGATTTGGAAACCATCGAATGGTCGAATGCTTTGAAGACGATGCAAAGCAATTGGATTGGTCGTTCGACGGGTGCGCAACTATTCTTTGAGGTAGATGGACATGACGAAAAAATTGAAATTTATACCACACGACCTGATACTATTTTCGGGGCAACTTATATGGTTTTAGCTCCTGAACATGAGTTGGTTACTAAGTTGACGACTGCTGAACAGCAAAAAGACATAGACGATTATTTGGCGTACTCCCAAGCACGTTCTGAAATAGATCGAATGTCAGATAAGCAAGTGACGGGCGCATTCACGGGGGCTTATGCCATTAATCCATTTACGGATAAAAAAATCCCGATTTGGATAGCAGAATATGTTTTGATTAGCTACGGAACGGGTGCGATCATGGCAGTGCCAAGTGATGACGAGCGCGATCAGCGATTTGCTAAGAAATTTGGTTTGGAGATCATTCCCGTGGTGGATAAAAGTGATTATCCCGGCGCAACTTTGGATGATAAAGTCGGCAAAATTATCAACTCAGATTTCTTGAATGGAATGGAAGTGAAGGAGGCGATTTTAGCCATGAACGAAAAAATAGAGGAAATGGGTATCGGCACGGCCAAGGTCAATTACAAACTACGCGACGCTGGTTTTAGTCGCCAACGTTACTGGGGTGAACCTTTCCCGATTGTATATGATGAAAATGGTTTTGCAGAGACTTTAGCAGTAGAAGATTTACCTTTGGAATTGCCAGAAACGGAAGATTTCAAACCTGGCAAAGGAGGAAAATCGCCTTTATCGCGCTTAGAAGATTGGGTGAACTTAGAAAATGGCTACACCCGTGAAACCGATACCATGCCAGCCGTGGCGGGTTCTTCTTGGTACTATTTGCGCTACATGAATCCAAACAATCCAGATACTTTTGCTAGTCCAGCAGCCGTCACTTATTGGCAGGATGTGGACTTATACGTCGGTGGTGCGGAACACGCCGTAGCGCATTTGATGTACGCCCGTTTTTGGCATAAGTTTTTGTACGACATGGGCTTAGTGCCTACGAATGAGCCATTTAAAAAATTGGTGAATCAAGGCATGATACAGGGGCGTTCCAATTTCGTGTATCGTGCGAATGAGCAGTTTGCGGAAAAAAGCTTCAAAGAAAAGCTCAAGGAATACAAAATTGATGTTCAGACAGAATATCCTATCGCTGGCGGCTACGTGGACTTTGCGATGCCAGAACACAAATTGGCAATTGAAATTAAGTCGGGTAGTGATCTACAACGCTATTTGGAACAGCGTAAGCCAGCTTACGACGAGGCAGGTTGGAAGTTGTTGGTCATTTCTACCCAAGAAGTCGGTAATTACTATTTCAATTTCGACATCATTATCAAGCGTATCAATCGCGCTATCGAAGGCACTATTGATAATTCCCATTTGGAAGAAGACTATACGCATCCGCTGTTCATTTCTTACGATGTGGTTCAAGAGAAAAATTTAGCTGAATTGACAACGGCACTGCACGTTGATGTCAATATCGTCAATAATGATGTCTTGGATATGGAAGCCTTTCAAAATTGGCGACCCGACTACAAGAATGCTTATTTTGTCACCAACAAAGCAGGCAGTTATATTTGTGGACATGCCGTGGAAAAGATGTCCAAATCCAAATACAATGTCGTTAATCCCGACTTCATGGTAGCGCAATACGGTGCAGACGTCTTTCGGATGTACGAGATGTTTTTAGGTCCCATAGAAGCTTCCAAGCCTTGGGATACTTTAGGCATCAATGGGGTTTCTAAATTTATGCGTCGTTTTTGGGATTTGTTCTTTACCAATGAGCAATTCAGCGTCAGTGAGGATGCACCCACAAAAGCAGAACTCAAAGTGCTACACGCCACCATTAAAAAAGTGAACGAAGACATCGAGCGGTTCAGCTTCAATACTTGCGTGAGTGCGTTCATGGAAGCCACCAACGATCTGCGCAAAATGAAATGCAACAAACGCGCAATTTTAGCTCCCTTGACGATTTTGCTCGCTCCTTTTGCCCCTTACACCACCGAGGAATTGTGGCATCGTTTGGGTGAGGCAGGTAGTGTTCACCATGCCAACTACCCGATCCACGATGAAAGCTATTTGAAGGAAGACGAAATCGAGTACCCGATCAGTATCAATGGTAAAAAACGGGCAACTGCGATGTTTCCAAGTGATGCTAGCAAGGACGAAATTGAGAAAGCAGCTTTAGAAGTAGAAGGCATCCAAAAATGGTTGGAAGGTAAAACAGTACGTAAGATTATTGTTGTGCCGAAGCGGATGGTGAATGTGGTGGTGGGGTAGTTTGATGGTGTAGTTCGTAAGTTCGGCGATGGATGCTCAATCGAGGATGTAATGACGGGTAACTCCATACTTATTCTAATCTGGGCATATTAAATAACAAGAAAGCTTGAAGTCAACCGTTATTGCAATTGTCTTTTTAGAGGTGCATGCAGTCCTGTTTTTCTTAACATCTCACTTGAATATAGCCTGATTTGATGCGAAGAAAATCACGCAACAGATATACCAGATAATTCTCTTTGCATCCTATCTTTTTAAGCTCACGGAGGGCGCATCTTAAAATGTCGCAGAGAGTTTTTTTCAAAGGTGAAAAACTTTCTGCTAGAGGGATTTTAAGGGCAAGAAGCGTTAAAGCTTTAACGCTTCTTGCCCTTAAAAAACCCTTGGAGCATCCGAAAATCCTCCTTTGTAGATTTTCGGATGCGACTGCATGGAATACAAACGAAAATTCGCCCTTTAATCAACCAAACGACATTTTGAGATGCACCCCTCACGGATTACTTACACTTAGAAATCTGATTTATTAAAGAACGCACCAAAACAGGAATAGCTAGCATCTAAATGCATAAAGCCTTTAAACGCTTTGTATTGCTGAAATTTTCATTTTCTAAGGCGATGAATTACTCTTATTTCAACTACATCATCATTATTGTACTCACTTGCTTTCTATTCACTATTTTTAAGGTGCGATCAAAGCCTACTTACAATCCTTTCGACGATCTTTTCCAAATAGATTTGAGGCAATTAAATGAGGATGGATGTGATACTCTATCTGCTGAATGTGGTTATTGGAATTTAGCAAAAATTGAGGAGGACTTTGCAGTTTATTATCAAATCTATCAGCTAGGATCAAAATACGTAGAAGCAAAAGGATTTGTTTTTTGGATGGATACTTTTAGGATGAGTATAAACGACTATCGACCTAATATGCTTGATTCTTTTCCTATCTCTTCTACCAAAGTTGACAGATTAGAAGAAATTATACACAAATTTAAATTTTCGGTTGATACAGTTCTTAGAGATCAAGTCAGAATCGTTTCCCAAAACAAAATTGATACTGTTGTGCTTGGCGCGCATACTTATCTTGAAAGATATCAACCCAGACCTATCTATGTGAGACGGTTAGATGTTTTTAGACCTGCTCCTATGAGTCCAATTCAAAAGTTTAAAAAATGAAGATTTCGTCTCTGAAAGCCGCAGAAAGTTTTTTTCTAAGTGGAAAAACTTTCTGCTTGGGGGTTCTTAGGGGTGAGAAACAGCAAAAATTGTTGATTTTTACTGTTTCTCACCCCTAAGAACCTCTTGGAGCATCCAAAAAACCCACCTTAAAGGTTTTTTGGATGCGACTTAACGAAATCTCAAAAGTGTGTACCCTTTTGAATTTCCTCACCACATAATTAGTCTCTCACAACGGCAACTAATTCAAATTAAGTGCGTAAAAAATAATCATAAAAACATTAATTATGAAATTATCACTCATTGCGCTCCTTATTCTATTGCTTTCTTTTTCATTTGCTTTCGGACAAGATACTACAATTGTTTTGACACCCACAGATGATCTATATGTTCAAAATGGGAACTTCAGGAATACAGATCAGTTGCAGTTGAAGTTCACTAAGCAACGAACGATTCTGAAGTTTGATTTATCACAAATCGAAGGAACAATAAAAAGAGCACGGCTAGAAATTACATCAAAAGAACGGACTTTCATCAGCGACATTGATATTGTCAAAGGAGATAAAAATGATTGGACGGAATCGAACATCAATTCTAGTAATCAACCTGCAAATGCTGGTACGATCGGCTTGATCGAAGGACCAGCGGGAGGATTTCAGCCTAACGTAACGTATAGTGCAGCATTAGATTTTTCGACTATTGACACAGAGTATTTAAGCTTGATATTGTATAGAGCAAGTGGCAGATCGCAAAGCGGCTGGAGTTCTATAAACGCCTTTTATCCTAGGGAAAGTGAGGAAGCAGCCTATCGCCCAAAGCTCATCTTAACGGTGGACGATGCCATCAAAGATGATGATGATGGCGACGATGACAACACAGATGATGATAACGACGATGATAATAATGATGACGATAGTGATGGGGACAATACATCAAATATTTGGTCGATTGAGGAAGACGGAACGATTTACTACAACGGAGGAAATGTAGGCATCGGTACGACGACTCCCCTTACTAAATTTGTGGTAGACGGTGAAATTAGAGCCACTAAAGTGCGGGTGCGCGGCGATGTGAATTTACCAGATTATGTATTTGAACCAGATTATGAGTTGCGTTCTTTGGAAGAAGTAGCAGCTTATATAGATGCAAACGGACACCTGCCCGAAGTGCCTTCTGCCGAGCAAGTAGAACAAGAAGGACTATCGCTAGGGGATATGGATGCAACCCTCTTGAAAAAAATAGAGGAACTAACGCTCTACATGATCGAAATGAAAAGAGAAAATGAAGCTTTGAAGCAAGAAGTAGCCACTTTGAAGCAGCAGCTAAAGCAATAGGATTTTATCAAAAAGCTCTAATCTGATTTTAAAGCTGTAAGAAGTCCTATTTCTCTTAATTTTTTTCATAGAAACAGCTTGAGTTAAAGTAAAGAAATCGCGTAACAGTTATGCTTAGAGCTTGTTTGGAA
>JBCDKV010000427.1:0-5058 GCA_038746215.1 Bacteroidota bacterium
GATTCCGCTCTTTTTGCCGATTGGTATGATAATTTACCGTACTTGCTGGTATATCTAGCATTTTCCCTATCGCCCTGTTGCTCTTTTCCGGAAATTGCCTTTGCGATTCAAATATTTTAGACCATATTGATTTCATATTTTTTGTCACAAATTTATGATTTCTTTTCCTCTTTTTTGACAACTCCTTTTGATCTATTTGAACAAAGTTAGACGGGTAGCCTCCGAACATGCTCTAAGGCTTGTTCCGAGTGTTACTC
This sequence comes from Bacteroidota bacterium, assembly GCA_038746215.1. GTDB lineage: Bacteria > Bacteroidota > Bacteroidia > Chitinophagales > Saprospiraceae > JAAUTG01. The sequence goes on from JBCDKV010000427.1 coordinate 258, forward strand.
AAAACTTCGTACACGCCTAAATAAAAATTAGTAATTTGAGACAAAAGTGTCAACCACTTTTGAGACTCAGATAAACATGTCCTTTATTTTCTGGGAATAGTCAATATTCATCGAATTCAGTCGGTGTTCGTCATAAGTTGTATTTTGTGACTATTTTTGGCTTTTTCGTCAATCAAAAGGAACTATTGGCAGAATTGTCAAAACTAAGTGTTCCTAGACTTTATTAGTTTTACAGGAATTATCTAATTATTGAGTGCCATTGATTGACTCCTTCTTAGAATTTTATAGATCAATCATTGGTTAGATACACTGTAAACTAAATAACTTTGCCTTTTGACGGTCTCTTTTGAAATCTATCTGTGTTATTTTTTTGCAGGAATAACTCGTTATGCCAGAAAAAAATGCCTTGATATATTCCAAAATAGCCTCGGCCAAAAAAGCAAATAAATTTAATTTACAGTGTACTTAGGTCTTTATGGTCAACATTTTCTACGCTTTAAGACGCAATTATTATTCTTTGGTTACTCCATCTATAAAACCACTTGATGCTGTGGATTGTTTGAATGTTCCGCTACCGACAAATATCTATATTCTGTTGCATTTTTTCACCATAAAAGTAGAAAAACCTGACTACACATTCCTTACTGCTCTATCAGCACCAATTCTGCTTGATAATCCAGTAAAATAGTAGAAAAATACTGGAAACAAGAGCCTCCGATTGCCCCTTGAATCGGCTCGTCCATCCACTGTGACATAAATTCGGAAAAGTTTTCGTTTTTGCGACGTGCAAACCACACTGGGCCAACTGTCTGGTTAGCAATAGTGATTTGAGGGACTTCTATCATATCCTCTCCAATCATTGCGTCTCCTTTCGTTATAAATCTCCAATCTGGATGATTAGTTCGCCAATTGTCAAAAATTGCAGCACTCATAAAACTAGTACCTGCGGTCTTTGCACCATCGAAATAGGTGCGTGCTGTATCGCTCAGAAAAGCTGTTGCACCCGTATCAAAAAGCATTTGAATGGTATCTTTGCCTACGATGATGGGCAGGCGTGGAAAATGGGTGGCTTTTTTGCCAAATATGTTTTTCATAAAACCCAATTCGACCTGATGTTCAGTTGGTAACTCCTTCCAGTTCACTTTTTTCAACCAATGTAGTGTCTGATTGCGGTAGTCAAATCGCCATATTTTATCCGCAAACCAATTCGCGCCCAACATGCCATCTACCTCTTCTTGTATGGGTTTTTTGATTCGGTAAATGAAATTTGGGCCTATGGTGGGCGGTAATTGTCTAGCTTTCAGTGCTTTTCCTAAGTCCACAGATTCCAATACTTCGTCCCCATTTTTCACTTCCTTCACTTTCAGCTTCAACTTTTCTGCTGCACTAGGATAGATGATTTTCCCACCACCCGTATCCGTGTAGAAGGTAAGGGTATCTCCTGCCTCGCTCTCTAGCTTCAAAATATTCGATTGTTTTTAAAGTAAGCGGTTTTTAATTGATTAGCTACAGGTAAATCGCCTTCGTCTGCTGGAGATTGGCAAGCGACTAGTAGTAGCGAGAGTAGTCCGAAAAAGCATATGATTTTGTTCATCTGGTACTGTCTTAAGGGAACTTGTAAAATATAACCTACCCATTTTACTTGCTCTTTTTCCTTTATCCTGCGTTGAAAAGCCTCGCCGTAGCCCCGCTATGCCTGCGTTTTTCGTCTTGACTAAAGAAAAAATAGCTTCGTAAAATTTGGGTAGCTTATTTTTCACAAATTCCCTAAAATGAAATAATGTTAGATAATTTATCCAGATATAAAATTAGTTGACACTTTTGGCTCAAGAGAAAAAGTTTGCTTCGTAAAAATTTTACGCTTAGGAGTTTTAGTAACGGACAAACAATAAGTTCCACATTTTGACCGAGCAGATTTTGTTCTGATACAAGGCGAAAAACGTAGGAATCCTTTCGGCTGGCGAGGCTTTTCAACGCAGTAGCAGGACGAAAGATGCCGTCATAAATCGGGAAGTTATTATTTGACCGTTACTTATAGATACCAATGGTGTTGTGTTTGATGATTTTTACAAAATACCATCATTGATTTTCAAAAGATATCGTCAAGTAAGTAGATAAACCCTCCGATAATTTACTACAAAATATAGACTGAGGTGAGAAAAGATGCAGTCAGTACAGCTTTTAGCGTAGTGAAGTGTGTTTTCCTATGAAATATGCTTAATTTCTCCGCTGTTACGCGAACAACAGTATTTGACAAATAAATTTCATCATGCGATATTTACTACTATCCTTCATCTTTCTGCTCCTAACACCATTAGCCATTGCTCAAAAAAGTAGTGCGACCTTACGTTTGGAAGCCTACGACCGAAATAACAATTGTACCGTTGACGTACCCGACTTCCCAGACTGGCAAATTGCTTTTGATCGCAGCAACCTCAGAGGCGATTTAGCACCCAATGTGACGTATACTCGTCGCGATCCGAGTTCGGTGCTGAGGGTGAATGGCAAGTACTATGTGTGGTATTCTTATAGCTTAACCGACGGGGCAGGCAAAACAGCACCTTGGGACTTGAACGATTTATATTATGCCAGTTCGGAGGATGGCTACGTTTGGGAAGAACACGGGCCTGCCATAGAACGCGGTCCAGCGGGAACTTACGATCATCGTTCTGCTTTCACAACGGAAGTTTTTCACCACGAGGGATTGTTCTATCTAGTCTACCAAGCGGCAGCCGACCTCGATGGGGTCTACGGTAGAAATACGATTGCTATGGCTTATGCGAGTTCTCCGCACGGACCTTGGACGAAACTAGCCGAACCAATCTTAACCCCTACCTACACGAATGCACCCGTCTTTGATAACAATGCCGTACATGATCCTTGTCTTCTCTTCTTTCGAGACAAATTTTACTTGTACTACAAAGGCGAAAGCTCGCAAACTCCCATTTGTGGCATTGGCGTTTGGGGCTTAAACAAACAAGTGAAATGGGGCGTTGCCATCGCGGATCAACCCACTGGTCCTTTCGTCAAATCCGACTATAACCCAATCACCAATACGGGACACGAGGTGTGTGTTTGGAAATCGGGGGAAGGAATTGCGATTATGCTTTATCAGGACGGTCCAGAATACGGCACGCTTCAGTATGCTGACGACGGCTTAAACTTTGAAATTAGGAGTGAAGTGCAAGATTTTGTGCTTACCGATTATAGCTCCGATTTTCCAGAAGCAGCGGGTCTTTATCGTCCTGTCGGCGAAGATATTTCGCCCGTATCTGGTGTTTCGTGGGGGCTGTGTCATGTACTGACCAGGGATCAAGGTAAATATTGGATGTATCTCAAACGATTTGAAAATGAAGATGCCTCCGTCATTGTTGATGATGCGGATAATGCAGGTATCGTCGTAGAAGAGACCGTCAACACGACACTGGCTGCACCAAATTCTTTTCGAGTTTATCCCAATCCAGTAGTCACAGAAATGTATATCGAAGGCATTCCAGAAGGCATGTACACCCTCGAAATTATTGCTTTAACGGGTCAACGACTCAGAAATATTAATTATCATACTGCCGATAGCCCAGTAAAACTCCCTGACCTACCAACGGGTGTTTACATCCTTAGGCTTTATAATGAGGTAGGGCATTATCATCAGGTTTTTGTGAAGGGGGAGGAGTGATGTATAACACGTTCGTAAGAGTTCATAGAAATTTCCAATAAATGCTTCGACTTTTGTAATTGTTGTTGGTAGTGCTGCAAATGTAAGGCTACGTTGCACGCAAAGCTCGCAAAGTAAGCAGAGAGCAAGGGCGCATGCAGCCTTACAAATGTAGGACTACCTTGTTGTTTTCTGCTATCTTTGTATAATGACACAAGAGAAAATACAACTACCTGAAATGGTCTTCGTGCAAGGTGGTAAAATGCGCTTGGGTAAAGACAAGGAACTTGCAGTCGATCTACCCGACTTTTGGATCGGAAAATATTCTGTGACCAATGCAGAGTTTGTGCATTTTTTGAATGCGAAGGGGAATAAGGAAGAGGGAGGTAGCAATTGGTGTTTACTGGACAATGACTTTGGAATTTCAGAAGTAGATAAAGGTAAGTTTGAAGTAAAAATGGGAAAACAAAGCCATCCTGTCGTTCAAATCTCTTGGTATGGCGCGAAAGCTTATTGCAAATGGCTGTCAGAAGAAACTGAACAAAATTATGCTTTGCCTAGTGAAACGCAGTGGGAATATGCGGCACGTGGTGGGCAGAAAAGTGGAAGTTTCATTTATGCTGGCAGTAATAATTTAAGAGAAGTAGGGTGGTTTCGACAAAACAGCCATAGGGAAGCAAAACCCGTTGGCTTAAAGCTGTCCAATGAACTAGGCATACATGACATGAACGGTAATGTTTGGGAATGGTGCGAAGATCGTCAATATCATCATTACAAAAATGCGCCTAAAGATGGTAGCGCGTGGATATTAGGCAATGTCAATATACGAGTCTGTCGTGGTGGGTCTTGGGATGACTACGATAGTAATTGTCGAGTTATCTATCGCTACTTCGAATATCCAGACGATCGTAATTACGAGTTTGGTTTTCGAGTCACTCGGTACTAATTGTCAGAATCAGGATTCGCAGCATGAAGGAATTTTCAGGATTTTCAAATCAGAAATTTACATAATTCTACTAATCCTAAAATCTTGAAAATCCTGATTCCAACAAAATACAAATAGATTTATTCACACAAAAATAGAACACATGCAAAAGGATGATTTAACTTACAAAATTATTGGCTGTGCAATGAAAGTACATAGCAAAA
>JBCDKV010000428.1:0-5056 GCA_038746215.1 Bacteroidota bacterium
GTCTCCATATTAGGATCGAGTTGCATCCAAGGTTGCCAACGGTTCGTTTGTTCAAAAGTACTGATGTATGGATATACTTTTTCTGGTGCTGCATCAATTACAATTGAGCGATCTACTTTCATTTCTTTGGGAGCGATGAAACCCACTAAAGCGATAGCTCCAATTAATACGGCAAGTACGATACCAACGGTTTTCATAATAGTGATTTTAGATTTGCATTGAATAATGCTACACGTGCTTTTTTGTAATTGCGTACAAGTACAACATTATTCAACTATGTTTTAAAAATTGTTTGTTACAAAAGATTATGCGGAAGTTCTTCCATCATTTGTAATACAAAAGTAATAATTTAAAACAAATAATACAAACATTTCATAATGCAAACAAAATGTTTAATATATGTACTCACTATTTTACTTCTAGTAATGCGAATAACGACTGTACAAATATCATTTTCCTGCCATTTACTCAGATATAATTCAGGTCAATGTCCGCAAATTGAGCAACAAGTATGCTCCGTAACTCTCTTTGGACGGAAACACAAATTTCAACTTATTTTTTAGAGGAAAATAAGTTGAAATTTGTGTTTCCGTCTATAAAAAACCTTTGAGCATACTTGTTGCGCGATCTCAGGCACTTTACTAATTTTCAAAAGGTTAGTAAAGCTGTACCACTATAAAATGGAGCATTTTACTCGTTATTCGCATTAGTACCTAATGAGTAACTTTGCTAGTCTAGTAAAAGCTCAATAATGCAAATAACGACTATACATATCTCATTTTTCTTGAGATTTGACTCAGATATAGTTCAGGTCTTGAGTAGTGGTTTTTGAGGACAGGTAGGATTTGTAAACTTAGCTTTACAAAAGTAGCCACACTCTAAAACATCCGCAACTTTCGCAAAGCATTTACACATCGGGAGTTGCTGAAATTTAGTAAGCGCTTGCTTGGAAATCAGTAACAAAATAGCGTTAACACGAACCGATCATTTCCAATAAACTTATCACTCGATCTGCTGCTTCATTTTCCTGCTTTAGCGTAAGCTGTGCTTGCTCGTAGAAGTGTCGCCTTTCTGCTATTTTTTGTTCGATGTAAGCTGCTAGCTCAGTATTTGACAGTTTAGCCAATAAAGGACGATGTACCACTTCTGCTTGCAAGCGTTTCACCAAGAGCGGCGTGGCAACATCCAAAAATACGGTCTTACCCTGTGTATTCATCCAGTGCATATGATCGAAAAAACAGGGTGTACCACCTCCCGTTGCAACGATTAGGTTTTCTCGCTCGGCTAAGGATTTCAAGCTATCTGATTCTATTTGACGAAAAGCATTTTCTCCATCTTCTTCGAATATCACTGAAATGCTTTTACCTGCCTTTTGCACGATGTACTCATCCAAATCTAAATAGTCAAAATTCAGCTTCGGAGCAAGTCGCTTTCCGACGTAACTTTTTCCACTCCCCATGAAACCAATTAGAAAAATAAGCATATTAATGACGTATTTATAAGCAGGATTTAGATTTGCTAAATTTCTAAAATTTAGTAAATCTCTGTTAACTTGGAAACTAAAGGATAAAATTTTACCCGAAGGATCTTTGGAAAACGAAATCCTTGCCATCCAAAAGGATTTTTGAAAACAAAATATCAAGCGAGTAAATAAACTTGCCTAGATTTGCCCTCCAAATTAATTTGATTAATGGCTAAAAGGTTGAGTATCGTTATTCCTGCTTACAACGAAGCAGCTACCATAGCGGAAATTTTAAAACGGATAGAAACCGTCGATCTTGCGGAGGGCGTTGAAAAAGAAATTGTGGTCATCGACGATTGCTCTAAAGACCAGACCAGTGCGATTGTGGAAGCCTACAAAGTCAGCAGTGATATACCCATCCGATGTTTTGTGCAGCCTAAAAATCAAGGTAAAGGCGCTGCTATCAGAAGAGGAATTCAGCAAGCAGCAGGTGATTACATCATCATTCAAGATGCCGATTTAGAATACGATCCAGCAGAATATAACCTGCTCCTCGACCCGATCTTGGCGGGCAAAGCTGATGTGGTGTACGGCTCGCGCTTTATGGGTAGTCGTCCCCATCGCGTGCTCTTTTTTTGGCATTCGGTGGGCAATCGCTTCTTAACGCTCTTGTCCAATATGTTTACTGATCTCAATCTAACCGACATGGAAACCTGCTATAAATTATTCAAAGCTTCTATCGTTAAAGGTATTGATTTGAAAGAAAACCGCTTTGGATTCGAGCCAGAAGTCACCGCTAAGATTGCCAAACTGAAAGGCATTCGTATTTATGAGGTTGGCATTTCTTACTTTGGGCGCACTTATCAGGAAGGTAAAAAAATTAATTGGAAAGATGGTTTTCGCGCTATCTATTGTATTTTGAGGTATAATTTGTTTAAGTGAAGATGCTAGCACAACATGAAGCAGTTCGTCAAAAAAATGACTTGAGTAATTCCCACTACGCGATTTCTCTGATATTTACTTCAACTAGCTGTTCGTAAAATGTCAAAAAAGAAGTAGACTTGGTATACACTTAATCAGCCTTTGGTCATTAACGGTAACGAGCATCTTCTAAGCTGATAGCGTCGTGAAATCAACGAAAAAACAATAGCTCATTTTCACCCGATAGCCATAATATTGTACCTTTGTCCTGCACAAAACAGAAAGATACGATGCATGAAATGATATTGGCCTTTATTACAGCTTTTACTTTGACCTACTTTTTAATCCCCCCGATTGTAAGAGTGGCTAGAAAAAAGGGATTGTGCGATGAGCCGGGAGAACGCCGCGCACACAAAGTCAGTACGCCTTCGCTAGGTGGAATTGCTATTTTTGCTGGACTGATTTTTTCTATTGTACTATGGACACCTTTTGCAGTCTTCGGCGATTTGCAATACATACTCTGTGCCTTCTTGATTATTTTCCTCATTGGGGCAAAAGATGACATTGATCCCGTCGAACCCAAGATAAAGATGGCAGCGCAATTACTAGCGGCTACCATACTGGTCTTCAAATCTAAAGTAAAAATCAGCAGTCTTTATGGGCTTTTTGGCTTGTATGAATTGTCGGATTGGGTGGCAGTGCCTTTAAGTATTTTTACGATTATCGTCATCATCAATGCGTTCAATTTGATTGATGGTATTAACGGACTATCGGGTAGTATAGCGACGCTTACTTTTTCCATTTTTGGGGCGTGGTTTTTTATGGTACAATCGCCCGAACTAGGGGTCGTAGCTTTTGCAACGGTGGGTGCTGTATTCGCTTTTCTGCGCTACAATATTACGCCAGCCCAAATATTTATGGGTGATACAGGCTCCCTGATGCTGGGTATTGTGGCTTCTGTATTAGCGATTAAATTCATGGAATTTCATCGGGATTTCCCAGCCAATGCGCCCTATGCATTCCAGTCCGTTCCAGCCGTCACCATTGGTATTTTGATCATTCCGCTCTACGATACGCTACGTGTTTTTGCTATGCGTATGATGAAGGGAAAATCGCCTTTTCAACCAGACAAGACGCATATTCATCATTTGTTGCTAGCGGCTGGGCTGAGCCATATGCAAGCAACGGGCGTTCTGATTGTTGTGAATATCGCTTTTATTGTACTAGTGTTTGCCCTTCAAGATATTGGCAACCTCAATTTGATGCTATTGGTTGTTGCTTTGGCTAGTTTGCTTTCTGGTGCATTGTACATTCGTGTTCGCAATAAAAAGAAAGAAGAGGAGAAAACGGTAGTAAAAGAAATGAAGACTGAAATTTGAACATTTATCAACTATGGATAGAAAAGAATATACGATCACGGTTTTTACAGAACACCAAACGGGTGTTTTGCAGCGCGTCGTAACGGTATTTACACGTCGTCATATCAATGTAGAAAGTCTCACGACTTCCAAGTCTTCCATAGAAGGTATTCACCGCTTCACCATTAAAGTGAACGTGACGGCGGATATGGTGGAAAAATTAGTGGCACAACTCGACAAGCAGGTCGATGTCTTGAAATCTTTTGCTTATGAAAATAGTGAAGTCGTTCGGCAGGAGTTGGCACTCTATAAAGTACCTTTGGATGCTTTCACCAGTGGGCAAAAGCTCGAAAAGCTAGTGCGTAAGCACAATGCACGTATTTTAGAGATCGAAACTGAATTTGTAGTGATCGAAAAAACGGGACAACAACACGAGACGGAGGCTTTGCTCAATGAATTAAAAGCAGAAGTTGGTATTTATGAATTTGTACGCTCTGGACGGGTGGCGATCATCAAGCCCATGGAGCGCTTAAATAAATATTTGAAGTCTTTGGAAGCAGCGGCAGCTTTGGAAAATTGATTATAATCTAGTGCAGCTATTGGTTAGTGCAGCTCTTTGATTATCAATTTATTGTGCCATGAAAAAGGTAAGTACTCAATACGTCTAACGCTTTGTCAGAATCAGGATTCACAGGATGAGCGGATTCACGGTATTTCCCCAAACAAGACGCATAGCATCTCATTTGGAAGGCTACGTGCTTAGTAATTCTGAAAATCCTTATTCTGACAGATTGAGTACTTACATGAAAAGCTTTGTGCATACTTGTTGCGCGATCCCAAGAACCTTGACTGCAGCTTATTTCGAGCACTGCCAAAGACTTTTTAAAAGTCTAGTTATCAAAAGCGAACAGCTCATCTACAAAAACAACATTGCCACTGCCATCGCGACCATGGTCAAATCCTCTACGATTGTTACCGTGGACATTGGTAGGTTGAACACATCACCGAGACAGGCACATTTGATGGCACGTCTATCTAAATTGCTCTTGATGACACCGATACTGCTCACGCCCAATACAAGGATGGTCGCCCAATTGGTGAAGGTTGGGGCAACATTAATCAGGTACAAAATACCAAGACCAAGTTCGACAAAAGGATAAATATAACCCCAAGCTCGCCAACGTGCTGCTATAATGTCGTACATCTGATAGCTATTGGCAAAACCCTCTACATTGAGTAGTTTGAAAAAGGCAAATACAATGAAAAATCCTGCCATGAAATGACGCATCCACAGCATAGCGGAGAAATTATCAAA
>JBCDKV010000429.1:0-5050 GCA_038746215.1 Bacteroidota bacterium
AAAATCAATGACAAATTCATCATCATCGACATGCAGCAATGGTATAAGCACGACGTGGTTAAACGGTTCTACATGTACCACACTGCGAATACCGTTTTACAATTGGAAGGCTTACCTTTTAAGACCGCAGAACGAGAGCGAAAAGTGAAAGATTATAGCGAACTCCTGCCTGTCATCACTTTGGTTTGGATGGTGGATGATGGCTTGAAATTCAATCGAGATTACACTGCCTATACTTTTTTGCCAACGGTGCTGTTGAATTTTTTGCGGGATGAACCTTTGTGGGAAAAAGAGGATTGCGACCCAATTCTGAAAAAGCGTGCGGAAATACTAGAAGTCGTAAACAATGATGCCAAAAACCTTTCCTTCCTGAGGGAAAATCAGCTGATTTTTGCTTTTCAAAACTACATCATTAAAAACGAGGATAACAAAGATAAGCGGTATGCCCGTTGGTTTGAGTTTGCCGCTAAAACTAGAGATAGCGAAAACAAAGAAGAAGACTTCAAGGAATTTGAAGATGATCCCGTTTTTGCAGAATTGATACGAAAGTTAAGCCACAAAAGTTTAGACAGTTCAGATTGGGATTATATTCGATATTATGATGAAATGTTGGGCGTGATGGAGGCGAAGGTGCGAGATTCTAGGAAGGAAGGAAAAGAGGAAGGAGAACAGATAGGTAAAATAAAAAACGCTGTTGAAGTTGCAGTCAATTTGATTAAGCAATATCCTGATTGGAAGGATGCTCAAATTAGCGACGTCACAGGGCTTTCTGCCCAGTCTGTACAGCAGCTTCGTGAGGCTATTCAAGAACCTGAACTAGACAAAATAGAGTCACTCCGCGCTGTACTCTTCAAAACCGTAGATGATTTAGATGAGCAAGATTTTACAGCACTTAAACAATGGTTGAGGCAGCTTCTAGATTTCTAGTTTTCCCCTAATTTATTGACTTTCTTTCCGCCAAGCAGAAGGCGAATGCCCTACTTCTCTAGCAAAGGCTTGCGAAAAATGACTCTGACTTTTGAAACCCACCCGATACGCAATTTCAGAAATAGACAAGTCGCTAGTTTTCAGTAAATCCTTTGCGCGTTCTAATCGCAGTGCAAGCATATATTGGGTTGTACTTTGTCCTGTCAAAGCTTTGAGTTTTCGATGGATGTGCATACGCGAAAGATGTAAGACTTTAGAAAGGGCTTGAACGTCAAAATGCTCATTATCCAAATTTGCCTCTAAAGTGGATTGTACGCGATACAAAAAGGATGCTTCCCCTTTTTTGACTTGGTAGCGATCAGTGGGTAGCATTGCTAACTGGCTGTAATGCGTTTGTAATGCTTTTCTTTGCTCTAATAAACGATTAATTTGCACCAATAATTCCTGCTTCTGAAAAGGCTTACTTAAATACACATCTGCTCCCAATTCTAGTCCTTCTAGTCTAGCGTTGAAATCAGCCTTGGCAGTGAGTAAGATGATCGGAATATGGCTGGTGCGTTCGTCTTTTTTGAGTTGCTCGCAGAGTTCATAACCATTTTTACGAGGCATCATTACATCGCTGATGATTAAATCTGGAACTTTAGCTATTGCTTTCTGAATACCTTCTTGACCATCGTAGGCGTAGCGTAATTCGTAACGATTTTTAAGGAAAAGTGATAGATATTGCAATACATCCTTATTGTCTTCGATGAGTAGCAATTGTGGGCGTTCTATCAGACCAGTTGGTGACGCTGCAATTGTAGAATCCTCGATAGGCAGAATAACGTCAGGCATAGCGTTTTGAGCTTTGACTCCTGCTTGCTGACGAATGGGAAATTGAAGCCTAAAAATAGTGCCTTTCCCTTGTTCGCTCTCGACGCTTACTCTACCTTCCAGCATTTGAACATACGCTTTCACCAAAGTCAAACCAATACCAGAACCCGTGCTTTCCAGTGTAGTATCCGCTTGATAGTAGCGATCAAATATATAGGGCAATTGTTCTGCTGCAATGCCTTCGCCCGTATCGCTGATATGGATGTTACAATATTTTTTATTTGCTGATAAAGCGATATTTATTCTTCCACCAACTGGCGTGAACTTAATGGCATTGGCAATTAGATTGGATAAAATCAATTGCAATTTTTCCACATCGTAATCCATTATCAATTCATCTAGCTCACTGCTGACCTCTAAATCAATTTGCTGAGCAGTAGCAAAGGACTGAAAAGATTCAACTACGTATTTTATGAACGTGACTACATCCCCTTGCTGCAAGGACAACTTTTCTTTCCCCGATTCTAACTTGGATAAAGCCAATATTTGATTTACTAATTGAAGTAGTTGTTTGCCATTGCGCTTAATCGCGTTGATTTGTCCTTTTGATCGAGTTTGAATTTCGTCTGCTAAGCCTAAAATGACAGTGATGGGCGTCCTGAACTCGTGGGTGATGTTGGTGTAGAGTGTCGTTTTTACTGCGTCTAGTTCTTGCAATCGCTTTGCCTCTGCTAGTGCTAAGCGGCGATTGAGTTGGAAGCGGTAAAAAGTGTAAATGAAACCCGAAGAAAGGGCTATCCAGAGTAAATATGCCCACCAAGTGCGATACCACGGTGGAAGAATAATCAAGCTTACAGTAGTGGGCGTGGCACTCCAAATACCGTCTGCATTAGCAGCTTTGACTTTTAGCTGGTAGTTGCCTGCGTCTAAGTTAGTGAAAGTTACGCTTTTTTGAGCACCTATGTATTGCCAATCGGCATTGAAATTCTCTAAGTAGTAGGCGTACTGATGTGCGTCAGGATCGAAATAGGATAAAGCAGAAAAATCAAAACTGATGACATTTTGATCGTGTCGCAATTTGATTGCTTGTGTCCGATGAATAGCATCATTTAAGATTTGAGCGCTATCCGCTGCTTCGATAGTCTGGTTAAAAAGTTGAAACCGTGTGAAGGCAACTACAGGCGGAAATTTATGCTGATGCAAGCTGTCTGGATGGAATCTTAATATACCTTTACTGCCTCCAAAATAAAGCGTTCCCTGCTCATCTTGAAAGTTGCACTGTCCGATAAAGGTTTTTAGATCCACGCCATCTTCTTCATTATAAGCTCTGATGTTATCTAGCTGATCAAAACTGTAGAGATAATGATCTGTCGTGAACCAATTTCGCCCATTTTTATCCCTGCGATGATTGTAAATCCTTGGTTCCAGCAGTCCATCATTGATTGTATAATTTTGGAATGTACCTGCTGTTTTTCGGAAAATACTCAATCCGCCATCTGTGCCCAGCAATAAATGTTGTTCATCGTAAGGAGCGATGTACCGAACACTTTCGTGTACTAGTGCATTTGCCTCAGCAGGCTTAGGGGCATAATGTAAATAATCTTTGGTTTTTATATTGTAGCGACTAAGTCCTCCTCCCATCCAGCCTATCCACAAATCGTTATTGGATGCCAGATAAAGCGTTTGCACATCTTTGGGTGTACCTTGGAGGAGTGGAAGTTTGTGAAAATAGAGTGTATCTTGTGTACTTTCATATTGCAGGAGTCCTAAACCATTTGCAAGCCAAATATTTCCTTGTTCATCCTCTATTATTTTCTGAGTAGGTGTTTGCTGCAAGACGGGAAACTGATTGGAGATTTCCTTTAGTTTTTTAGTTTTGAAATCGTAATGATAAACCGTGAAACGTTCATTAAAATTGACGATTTCAGTAATCCACAATCTGTTTTTGCTATCTAGCAATAGGGCAGGGATGAACCAACGATCAAACCGCTTGAGTTTGGGGTGATCTGAAAGAAAATCTTGATGAAAACGACCTTGATCTAAGTCGTATTGATAAAGCCCTTCGTAGGTACCGATCCAGAGCTGCTTCTCCTGAACTTTGGGATGTAGAAATACGCCCTTAATAGGAGCGGGTAAAGTATCTACACGAAACTTTTTCAATCTAGGTGTCAATACATGTACACCATTATTGCTGCCGATCCACAGCACGCCATCTTGGCTTTTGTACAGAGCAGTTGCACGAGACATTGGAGACTTTTTATAAATATGGGCTTTCCAAGTCTCTTGTGTCGGCACTATTAATGCTGCGCCCGCATCGGTAGCGATCCATATTTCCCCATTTGGTTCTAATAGAATGTCCCAAATATGCTGCCATCCTGCTGCTGTCAAGCCTATACCTTCGAGGGGAATCCTTTTTGCACTTTTATGAACAGGATCATATCTAAATAGACCATTTGCCGTCGTACCCAGCCAAATATTTCCATTTGAATCTTCTGCTAGAGACTTTATTTGACCAAAGGAATTTTCTAGCTCAATCGGCGTATTGAATGGATGGTTTACTTGATTTGCTGTCGAAACGAATAATCCTTTGTTCGTTCCTAACCAAATTGCTCCTGATGAAGCTTGCAAAATCTCTATCACGTTGATCGTGGAATCCACATATTTAAACCAGTTCTGATGATGATCTAGGTAATCTAAACCAGTACCAGCAGTCCCAACATACGTTCTATGGTCTGTATCGAAAATTGCTTTAATGTTACTATGACTAATACAATTGTTGCAGTTTGGGCGCTTGTGAAAACGCTGGAATTGTTCCTTTTTTAAATCTAGCAAGTGCAATCCGCTAAACAGTGTACCGACCCAAAGTTGATCTTCCAAAGCTAGTGCTAATGTAGTGATTACATTGCCCTTTAGCGTGGTCGTATCCCCTGGCTGATTGCGGTAATTTTTGAGTACTGTTCCATCGTAGCGAACTAGTCCTTCTTCTGTGGCGAACCACATAAAGCCTTGCTTGTCTTGAATGAGGTCAAAAACTATGCTAGTCGGTAAACGCTCCTGAAATATATATCGCTGACGGAGTAGGCTAGGTTGTGCTACGGTGTAGGCAAAGAAGAACAGATAGGCAAAAGGTAATATTAAAGTTTTCAATTTTTCTTTTTGAGTTTCTTTAACTTAGATTTCGCTGATTTGAACATTGAAAAATAAAAATAAGAAAAACTGTTTTCTTTGCAAAAAAGTGCGAAGATATGACAGTATTACGAGTAGATGATATTCCCTTATTGTACGCCCAAATACAGGGATTGCGAATTCA
>JBCDKV010000430.1:0-5048 GCA_038746215.1 Bacteroidota bacterium
AAAATCAAGGGAATCTGTGCAATAAACAGATCAACAATTCAACGAATAAACAAAGTCTAGCTTTCTTGCGATTGCCATATATTAGAGATGTCGCCTTTTAAGAACTCAATTTAACTCCTGTTTTTAGCTTAGTAACGGACAAAAAATGCCGTCATAAATCGGGAAGTTATTATTTGTCCGTTACTTATATATCTCAAATGTTCTTTTGTCCTTATATTAGCCGTAGCCTTCAAGCTCAATTTATGTCACAACATCTATGCAACCGAACCTAACACAACTTTTCCGAACTGAATACAGTAAGTTAGTCGCCGTCCTCTGCAAGAGTTTTGGATTGACGAATATCCAACTCGCAGAGGACATTGTCAGCGATACTTTTATTGCGGCGGCAGAGACTTGGGGTAAGAAAGGACTGCCTGACAATCAGGTGGCTTGGTTGTATACGGTTGCTAAAAATAAAACCCGCGATCACATGCGCCGAAATAAAGTATTCAAAGAAAAAGTACAAGTCGATGTGCAACGCAGCACACCCGAATCAACGGAAATTGCCTTGGACTTTTCGGCTCAAAATATTCAGGACAGCCAACTGCAAATGCTGTTTGCGGTTTGTCATCCTAGCATATCGGAGGAGGCGCAGATTGGTTTGGCACTACGGATTTTGTGTGGTTTTGGGATTGATGAAATTGCCGATGCTTTTCTCTCTAACAAACAAACAATTAACAAACGCCTGTTCCGAGCGAAAGAAAAATTGAGAAAAGGAAACGTCCATATCGAATTTCCAGAGCAGACTGAACTTCCTCTAAGATTGGAAACAGTCTTGCGAACACTTTACCTCTTATTCAATGAAGGTTATTATTCTATTTCTTCCAATAAATCCCTACGCAAAGACTTTTGTTTGGAAGCGATGCGCCTAACCTATTTACTGACCCAATACGCGACCACCGATCAGCCGAAAGTCAGTGCGCTATTGAGCTTGATGTGTTTTCATGCTTCTCGCTTCGATGCACGCTTGGATGATAGTGGTGCTTTTGTACTGTACGAAGATCAAAACACTTCGCTTTGGGATGCTGCCTTAAAAGAAAAAGGCGAACACTACCTCAATCGTTCTTCCATGGGCGATGCGCTGTCGAAGTATCACCTAGAAGCGGTGATTGCTTTTTGGCATACTGAAAAAGAAGATTCGGGCGAAAAGTGGGACAATATTCTGCAGTTGTACAATTATCTATTGCAAGTAGAATATTCACCCGTGGCGGCTTTGAATCGAACCTATGCACTTGCCAAAACCAACAACAGAGCAAAAGCTATTGCCGAAGCACAAAAGATTAACCTGCAAAAGCATCATTTGTACCATTGCTTATTGGCGGAGTTGTACGGAAAAGAGGAGGTGGAAAAAGCTTTGACGCATTTGAAGAAAGCCCTGCAATTGGCTAAGAGTGAAGGAGACAAGCGCCTGATTGAGCGGAAGATCAATAGGTTGAAGTAAATGTTGTGAATAACAACTGTACATTTCTCTTGACATCTGACTCAGATATAGTTCAGGTCAATATCCGTAAATTGAGCAACAAGTATGCTCCGTAATTCTCTTCGGACGGAAACACAAATTTCAACTTATTTTTTCTCTAAAAAATAAGTTGAAATTTGTGTTTCCGTCCATAAAAAACCTTTAGGCATACTTGTTGCGCGATCTCAAACACTTTACTCAGTTTCAAAAGTTTTTACTACTATAGAAGGGAGTATTTTACCCATTATTCGCATAAATGATAATAGTTTGAAGACAAAATGAAAAATTCGTTTTTCATTTTGTCTTCAAAAATGGCTCAAAAATACCTATTGTAGAATCAATTTCTTACTAATAGACAGCGCATCCTGTCTAATTTCGAGGTAATAAGTGCCACGTGTTCGATTGGAAATATCTACTTGTTCGCTGAAGTTACCTGAAAAGCGTCCTAGTTGTTTTTGGTAGACCAAACGCGCCGTTGCATCGAATAAGCGAATACTTGTCACGCCCTCATTCGGCAAGTCAAATCGCAATTCAAAAATACCAGAAGTGGGATTGGGAAAGAGTTGTAGCTCGGTGATGGATAGGTTATTCACAATGGGCATTTCCACGCCTTTTTCCGCTTCCATTGCTTTTGCTTCTGCCTCGCTGACGTTTTCCATTTCTACTTCCGCAACAACAGGAATAGCCTCTTCTGCTGGTGCTTCCATGGTTTCCGATGTTTCACAGTTTTCTGTAGCAGACAAAGACTTTATATTCTGTACCGCTTCGTAAGCTTGTGCTGCTCGGTAGTAGGTAATTTTGATGGGATCACCGACCGATCTATTGTCGATGGCGTAATGCAGATCGTTCCAGTCAAACATTAGGCGATCATCTATCCGATTGATGAGGTCGCCATCTTCCAAACCCATTTCCGCTGCGGTGGAGCATTCCGAAATATTGACGACGACTCCCGTTACACCCTTGGGCATTTCATCGTGACTAGGTGAAACCCCCAGAAAAGGATCTTCCTCTGCCGAACGTCTCGGTGAAGGTCGATGCCCTCTTTCCGCTACGGCTACTGTAGCCTCCTGCTTTTGACCATCTCTAAGATAAGTAAAAGTAGTCGATGTGCCAGGCTGAATATCGTCTAAGACGTCTCCTAAATCGCGTCCATTTTTCAGCGTTTCTCCATTGATGGCGTAGATATAGTCAAAGGGCTGAAATCCTGCGGTTTCGGCTGGTGTATTAGGAATGACGCGCGCAATGTAGTAGCCATCTGAAGTTTCAAAACCTAACTTTTTTGCCTTTTTATTGGACATATGCAATCCATGTACGCCCAAGTAGGCACCTGCTTGTGCTAGTAAGAATAAGGGAGAACACAGTACGACAAGTAACAGTAATTTTTTCATATCGGATGTAAGTTTTGTGATGAACGGAGCAATCATGCAGCTACTGAATTTTTTCAGCTACTCACAATGCTCCATGTGGTTGTCGTACTTACTTACCAGAAAAATGGATACTTGGATTTTGGAAGAGCAAAAAGAGCAAAAAAAAATAGGCTCGTAAGCCTGAACTTACGAACCCATTTATCTATGTCTTGTAGACTGTTCGATGTAGTATGAGCATAAAATTCGCTCAACTATTTACGACTACAAAGCGATTTACTTCTTAGACTGCTCATACATATCTCCCATCTTAGGAGCGATACGGAATACAACGCGTCTGTTGGCAGCTTTCGCTTCTGCTGTACTTTGATCTTCATTCAATGGCTTGTACTCACCACGAGCAGCAGATGCCAATTGTCCTGGATCAACGCCTTCTTTAAGTAAACGACGAACAACAGCATCAGCACGACGATAGCTCAAATCCCAGTTGTCGCGGAAAGCAGCTCCTGCTACTACACCATCATCATCAGTATGTCCTTCTACGATTACTTCTAGATTAGGATTATTTTTCAAGATAGAAGCCAAAGAGTCAATCACTGCACGGTCATCACCACCTAAACGGATAGAACCACTAGAGAACAACACTGGCTCTGATGTTTTCAGGTAAATATAATCATTTACCTCTTCCAACATCAATCCACTGGACTCATAAGCACTGAATGCTCCATCTATCATACCATTTAATCCCTCAATGGTTTCGTCTTTCTCTTCTACCATGCCCATAGCATCGGCAGCTTCTTTTTTCGCGGAACTCACGTCCGACTCTAGAGAAGAAATTTGTCCCTCCAAATTAGACTTAGTTTCTTCGTACTCACTCATCAAAGCATCTTTCTCTTCTCCAAGTGTTTTCAATTGAGATTGCGTCTCTTCTAAATTCTGTGCTAAACGATCTCGTTCGCCAGTCATTTCATCAAACTTCTTTTTGGAAACACATGATGTCATGATTCCAAAAGCAGCAAAAAACATTAAAATAAATGTAGGGCGCATGCGCTAAATTTTTAGTTAATAAATTATATGGTTTAGTAAAATGAAGAATGAACTAAGGTCTTCTCACTAGATTGGATAGTATGCCTGTTAATTCGATCCTTTTAAATCTATTCCACATTGATGGTAATGATAAGACAATATTTTCCTGATTTGGATTTAATTATTCCGTTGCTTTATCACTTCCCTTGTAAAAACGAATATTTGTCTCGTAGTTTGCAGCACTATTTTTTGAATAGTTTTCCATTTGCCCAAACAGATAAAAAATAATTAAATTTAATACCTTTACAAATCTTGAAAGATACAAATCATTTGTTCGATTTCAGGATTCAATTTTTGAGCAAAAAAGAAATAAATAATGCTTACTGCTCCTGCAAATATTGGGGGCAAAGTAAACAAAAAGGGCTGCGAATTGCAAGAAACACTTAGTAGAATGTACTTTTTAGTTAGTTTTTTGCATTTCTGACTGTGAATATAGTTCCATTTACTAGAAATACAAGGCTTTTTTTGCTCCTAATGTTCGATTTTTCTACAATTAGCAACTAAACAGCTCAGATAATGAGATTATTACACTCAATACTACTTACGCTATTTGCTTGTCAGCTTTTAGCACAAACCCGTGATTGCGATCCAGTGGTGATGGACGGTAATGAGGTCACTTGTATGCTAGGTATCTCGCCCGCTGATGTGGTAGCCTTTAAATACACCAACGCCAATTGGCAGCAAATCCCAATGCAGATAGATGAGCGGGTGTTGCTAGATATTAAAACGCCTTACGGGTCTGGCAATGATTGTCTCTACAGATCGACAGAAGATGTGGCTTGGGATGTACTATTCTATGCCGACCCAAATACTTTCACAGGGGCGGATACGGATGTCAATTTTGATATGGATGACGAATTGGTTTTTATGGCAAAAGACGTGGGTAGCGTGTCGCCAAGTACTTCCTGCCCAGGTGGTGTATTTGCTAATAGTAAATGCCAAATCGCAGTAGAAGATCCCTTGAATGGGAACGCTATCTTAGGCTATATTTATTTGTTTGAACAAGACGGAACACTTTCACAAGACGCAGGTGTCGATTACGTAGATTATGACTATGACGACTTTAATGGTAGTTATCTTAATAATTATCAGGTCTGTGT
>JBCDKV010000431.1:0-5041 GCA_038746215.1 Bacteroidota bacterium
CTTTATTTTAACTAAAAAAAGGGTAAATTCAATATTTAATTTTATTTTTCAAATTCAAAATAACCGAAAGGTGAGTCATAGTTTATGTAGTGTACAATAAACAAAAGCGACTATCCTGAGACAGTCGCTTCTTGAATTCAATTTCACCAAACTAAAAAAGCTTATTTTTCTAGGCGTCTGACCCTACTGATAATCATCGGGCAGTGCCATCATTTCATTTATACACAATAATCATTTGCTGCGGTCAAAGCAGTAGCAATCGTACGACGTGTCTTTTTCACATTCACAGGCGGGTATTTCGTGAATCGCTTCAAGCCCATCAAGAATGTTTTCAACAAATCGCCCTCTGCAAAAGAGACAAGTGCGTCGGTCGCTTCTTTATGGATACGAGCGGTGGCATCGTGCAAGAATGTCTTCAACATTGCATTGTAAACGGCTTGATCCACTTTACCAACACCTTCTGCTTCAATTCTCTGAACACGTAACAACAAAGACTCTGCTAAGAAAGTATCCGTCAGAATATTGGCTACATTCATCAAAACTTCCTGCTCCGTTTTCAGATTAATTTGACCATCCATTTGCATTTTAGCGGCTGCCCCAGCTACCATCAAAATAATTTTCTTGAAATCTTTGATAGCTTTTTCCTCCTGTCCGTATGCCCCTTCTGGCTGACCAAAAGCTGGCATGGAAGCCAATTCTTTCTGCACTGCCCAAGCTGGCCCGACAATGTCCAATTTTCCTTTCATGGCACGCTTGAAAATCTGATCAACCATCAAAAGACGATTGATTTCGTTTGTTCCTTCGTAGATACGATTGATACGAGAATCGCGATAGCCTCTAGCGGCAGTGCCTTCTTCCGAGTATCCCATACCGCCGTGGACTTGCAGGGTTTCATCTACTACATAATCCAGTGCTTCCGAACCCGCCACTTTCATAATGGCGCATTCAATGGCATATTCTTCGGCGGCTTTTTGTTTCGCTAAATCAAAGCTATCCCCCTGATCTTTAAACTCTTGTGCCTTATCTTGCATCAATTGCGAAGTACGGTACATAGCACTTTCCGTTGCGAAGATGCGAATAGCTTGTTCTGCTAATTTGTACTGAATCGCGCCGAAATTAGCGATAGGCTGTTTAAATTGAACCCGCTCGTTAGCGTATTGAATAGCAGTGGATGCACTAGCTTTCGCACCACCCAAACACAAAGCACACAATTTGAATCGTCCTACATTCAAGACGTGGAAAGCAATCAAATGCCCTTTTCCAATTTCACCCAATACATTTTCACTCGGCACTTTTACGTTTTCAAAAAATACTTGACGAGTAGAAGAACCTTTGATGCCCAACTTGTCTTCTTCTGCACCTAGTGTCAATCCTTCCGAATTACGATCTACGATGAATCCTGTGAACTTATCACCGTCCACCTGAGCAAAAACGATGAAGACGTCTGCCCAACCTGCGTTAGAAATCCACATTTTCTGCCCATTCAGCACGTAATGCTGTCCATCTTCCGACAAATCTGCACGTGTTTTTGCGGCTAGGGCATCCGAACCTGAACTAGGTTCTGTTAAGCAATAGGCTGCTTTGAGGTCGCCCGCAATCAGTCCTGGTAAGTACTGCTCTTTTTGGGCTTCTGTACCGAAATATAGGATGGGTAGCATACCGATACCCGTGTGTGCGGCAAAAGTTACCGTCCAAGCACCGGCTGGTCCTAGGTTTTCTGCGATAATGGTATTGGTGTTGGTGTCTAGTTGCATACCGCCGTACTCCTCGGGCATATGCGCTCCAAGTAAGCCCAATTCGGCTGCTTTTTTGAGCAAATCAACCGCAACGCCTTCAGCTTGTTTCTCTAGCTTTTCACCTACTGGCCAAATTTCAGAACGCAAGAAGTCCCTCACCATGCCAGAAATCATTTTTTGATCTTCCGTCATGGCTTCAGGAATGTAGGTAGAGCTGGGTTTGGAGTCTTTTACAATGAACTCTCCACCTGCTAGTGATTCTTTATTAATAATCTTATCTATAACCGCCGTCATTATATATATAAGTTTAGTGATTAGCGAATTTTCGCTAAAAGTATATCTTTTTTAGATGCGGCGAAAGTTTTTTAGCGAATTTTCGCTAAAATTTTAAGTTGTAAAACATAAAATACGATACTGTGACAATTTTTGATTTATTCATAAGTGTGTGCGAAGGCTCATTTTTTTAAGGGTTTACTTGAAAATAATATTAAATATAACTGTTGTACGATCTCAGGAGCTTCCTCGTACTTGTCGCGAGTGTTGCTTAAAACGTAAGTACTCAATCTGTCAGAATCAGGATTTTCAGCATTTATTGATTTTCAGGATTACTAAGAGCTTGTTTGGATTTTGGTCTTTGAGTCGAAAATGAGTCATTTTTTTGCTAATCAAGGCAGAAAAGTGTGATTTTATCTGGATAAATGAGCAATTTTCTAACGCTGAGTAGCAGAAAAATAGCCATTTGCAGACCAATTACTAAACTTCAAGCAAGCTCTTAGCACGTAGCCTTCCAAATGAGATGCTATGCGTCTTGTTTGGGGAAATCCAGTGAATCC
Organism: Bacteroidota bacterium; assembly: GCA_038746215.1. GTDB lineage: Bacteria > Bacteroidota > Bacteroidia > Chitinophagales > Saprospiraceae > JAAUTG01. The sequence continues at coordinate 2,570 of JBCDKV010000431.1, forward strand.
GCTCATTCTGTGAATCCTGATTCTGACAAAAAATTAGATGTATTGAGTACTTACCTTAAAACTTCATACACGACTAATCTACTAGTTCGAGGGATAAAAAACTAGATGAGTACACATATTTAATTTTTGCCAAAAACAAAAAAGCACCAAGCCGTTCTTCTTGATGCTCCAATCATTGAATGTACACACGTTAGCTTAAATAGTTATTTTGCTGTTTGTTTCATAAGGCTAAAGCCAAGTTCAGTCCAATGCTAGAAAATCGCACAACAGGTATGCTCGACTAGTTCCCGCAACTGTTCGTAGCAGTAAAATTAATATCTGCGGATTTGTAGCCAATAAAATCAGCAGTTTCAATACTAGTGGTCAGGTTTTCAAATCGCTGGGTTTGTATGGTAGCAGGATCATTTAAGTCCGCTGCGTTGGCATCACGGCTAAAAAACTGCCAAACGGGAATGCTTACCTCACTATCAATGCCTAGAATAATTCGACGCAACAATATGAGGTCATACACAGACAAGCTAGCAGAAGCGTTGAGGTCTGCGGCGTATAGGATAAAGGGATTTTCGATCAGCCTTACGCCAAGGATGTGATTATTCATCAGCACTAAATCGAAAGTAGACAAACCATTGAGGATCGCATCCGCTTTTTCCACTCGAACTTGATAAGTTGCTCCAGCGGCTAAATCCGTGTAGCTAAAGTCTCCATTTTCATCGGTAAGTGTGGTAGCAAGTGAAGTTCCATTTTCGTCTAAAAGCTCCACCGATGCGCCGCAAATGGCTGCTGCATTGGCGTCTTGGACTTTGCCAGAGATGCTGATTTGGCTAAAAGTAGTTTGGGCAGTAGCGAGTATGAAGAGGAGGAAGATATATTTTTTCATGTTGTAAGTAATTTTATGCACTAAAACGAGAATCGAGAAGCCAGAACTTCGACTCTCCTAAAATTTGTCTGACTTCTACGATCTCCTTAAAACACTATTTATTGGATATTAATTTTCTTACTCATATTTCCTTGATCGGTTTTGATGTGGATGAAATACAGTCCGCTTTTCCAAGCACTGACATCTATTTGCTCGCTGGCGGTGTATTGCAGCAGCAGTCTTCCAAATAGATCGTAAACTTCAATTTGCTGGATATCCAAGTCTTTACTATTGATATACAGCACGTCAGTAGCTGGGTTGGGATAAATCTTGATTTTGGGTACTACTTGCTGATTCGTGTTGGTGAGACTTTGTTTGTCTTGATCGTCTTTCGTATTGAAAGTGATGTTTTGCTCCACATCTCCGACAGCTTTCACGTGGTCGATTCTAAATTCGATATCGCCTGGTTCGAATAAGATGACATCCTCCATCACAATATCTAAGGCTAGCAATTCACCAAAACCATCTCTACCATTTTGGTCAATGCGACTGATCGCTACATCTACTCGTTTTTCCGCTGGAAAGAAGCGTTGCACTTGGATCAGTTCTTCGGATGTACCCAACCATGACTGCTCCGTAGATACGCCAAAACCATTTTCCAGCATAGCTTCCGACTCGTAATAGATACTAAATGCCAATCCATAGATGTCTTTTGCTAACTGATCTGCTGCACCCAATATGACTGGTACTTGCTGATTTTCTACCAATCGAACGGTATCTATATCCACGTAGAAAGGAATCCCATCTTCGGTCACGACGGTATTGAACAGCGTAGGTGCAAGCGTCCAATTTTGTTCGATAGCGAGCAGATCATCTCGGTCAATCAAACCATTACCATCCGTATCCGCATGTTTGTAATTGATATTTGTAATCGGTGTTGAGTTAGCCCAATCTTCGGCAGCTTGTGGGGTAAAAGCTAAGCTCGCATTAGCTCTAGCTGGACCCGTTTCGCCGTGTCCCAAGCCAATGTTGATGAGGTCGTAGTGACTGACTTCTCCATCTACGTCTGTATCGCCAGGCAATACATCCACATTATTAGTTAAAAAATTAATTACACCATTTTTCAGTTCGACAGCTATGGGCTGTATATTACCTTCATTATCTAATTGTATCGCTTCGAAGGGAGTACTTTCCTCAAAGGAAACCGTAGTTTGCGTACCAATTTCACCGTTTGCTTGGAAGCATAGTTCTAGTAGGGTAATGCTATCTTGTAAATTAATACTGTTTAGTTCGATAATATCTGTCCATACGAAACGGAGCCGCCCAGCGGTCTCTGCATTGTAAATGCTAATGTTGTCAGAGTCAAACAATGCATTATTCAATTTGACTTCCTCCAAATCCAACAGGTTTTCATCCCAATCCAGTGCAAATTGCAAGCCCACGGGTTGCCCTACCTGCTGTGCTACGATAGGGAGACAGAAAGCAGCTTCGGGAAGTACGTTGGCATCTGAGACGATCACCTTGGCGGCTTCCTGCAGTGTATTTTCGCCAATGCGGACAATCCCTTCTTTGGTCTCAACACGGATTGGCTGGATGGTATTTTGCTGAATTCGATA
>JBCDKV010000432.1:0-5012 GCA_038746215.1 Bacteroidota bacterium
TACATCGTCTTCATCGAAAACTTCATCGACATAGCAGGTATTGTAGAAGCCAAAGAAGAAATAGAAGGTGTGATGATTAAAACTTATTTGATTCGCTACGATGAAGAAACAGATTTTGGATAACTAAAAATCAACCACCTCAAACTCCACCCTTCGGTTAGCTTGCCTTCCTACTTCACTCCCATTCGTAGCAATTGGTTTCTCTTCTCCTCGACCGATAAACTCGAGTCGTTCGGCGGCGATCCCTTTGGCAATCAGATAATCTTGTACTCGCTTGGCTCGCGCCGTTGAAAGATTGATATTGTATTCGGGTGTTCCCGTGGCGTCTGTGTGACCAATAATGCGAATGCGTACTGTTTCATCCCTCTTCAGCATGATAAGTACTTGCTCGAGTACGGGATAAGCGGTATCCAATAGAACGGATTTATCCCACTCGAATTGAATGCTTCCTAAGTCCAACTCTTCAGCAAAGGACAAATCTTTTTGATCGGCGCGCACAAAGCGAATATCATCGACGAGGACGAATCCGTAGTCTATACTGGCGTTGCTGCTATCTATTTGGGTTTCGCTATCTCTTTTGAAATTACCGATCAAGAGATATTGGTAGCTGCTATCCGCTACAAAAGTACCACTAATTTTATGCCACTTTTCGGTATAGCCCAAGACTTCCGACACATTAATTTTAGGCTCGAAATCGTAAAGCCCTTCGGCATACAATTGATAAGTATGGCTAGTGGAAACGGCTGCGCCAATATTGTTGGTTAAAATAGCGGTGTAGAGTGGATTCACGTAGAATTCGATGTAGTAAGCTTCTCCAATCTCTAGCGGACGCTTGAATTTTACTTGCAAATATTCTTTGCAGTGCATCACTTGACCTTCACAACCGTAGGTTTTCATGCCCAACATCATCTTACCCGAGCGAGGGAAGTAGGGTGTCAAATCAAAACCATTTCTCGGAGGAAACATTCGATCTTTTACTTTCAGGAACAGCAAGTCGGGCGAACCTTGGGTCGGAGAGTTCCAAAATTTCATCGCTCGATTGAACTTAGAGAATGTTCCCATCCAACGATCTGTGATTTCGTTGGTACGCTCAAAGCTTGGATTCGGCACTAAATTTTGTGCTGATGCGATGGAAAGTAAATAAAAATAGCAGCAGATAACGAGTAAGAAACGCATGGTTTTTTATTAGGATAACGCACTTTGCGCTAAGAGGTTACACAAAAAAAAATGCTGAGATTCTTAGTCAACCTCAGCATTCTCAATGTTTGCTTAAATTTGGTGCAGTTCCAAGCTGAACACCTAAAACTGCTATCCAAACGAAAAAGCTACAATTATTATGTCTTAGAGCTTGCTTGGAATTTAGTAATTGGTCTGCAAATTCGACTCAAAGACCAAAATCCAAACAAGCTTTTACATTTTTTCAGTAAAGGGCTAATTGCTTCCTAAAGCTCGGCGGGTAGAATTACTCTATCCAATACGTGAATCACACCATTTGTACCTTGTACGTCTGTCAACAAGACAGTAGAAGTACCACCTTGTGCATCTGTAATGGTAACACCACTATCAGAGATATTGACGGTAAAAGGCTCTCCATTCACGCTGGTTACTTGTAGACCATCACTCAATGCTGTAGAAAGTACATTGCCACCGACCACGTGATAGGTCAAAACGGCTGCCAACTGATCGGCACTCAAGCCTGCTACCACATCACTGATCTCATCGAAAGCACTATTCAACGGTGCAAAAACGGTGAACGGACCATCGCCAGAAAGTACACCTACTAGACCACCACTAGCGTTGCCTAATGCGCCTACTAAAGTACTAAAGTTACTGTTCGCTACGGCGTGTCCAACTACATCTAATGGCATAATAACTTGGTCAACCACGTGAATGACACCATTGTTTCCACCAATGTCTGTAGCAGTGACATTAATTGATCCGTTGATGGTTACTTTACCACCCGCATTTTCTACCAACATGCTTAAATTAGTATTATCTGGACCAGTATTGGCTGCCATACCCAAATAAGTCTGTCCTTCCGCAATGTCAGCAGCATTAATGCGCAACCCACCAAATACATGGTACAACAATATCTCACTAAGTGCTTCGTCACTGATTGTGGATAAGTCTACTCCTAGTGCCTCGAAAGCAGCATTAGTTGGTGCGAATACAGTGAATGGACCTGCACCGTTCAATACTTCTACCAAATCGACGCGCTCTAATGCACCAACGAGTGTACTGAATTGTGCATCGTCAGCAGCGATTTCTGCTACTGTCTTTTCACTGTTTGGCTTTTCCATAGTTTCTTCTTCCTCGCAGGAAATAAAGGTAAAACCTAGCAAGGCTACAAGCATCCAAATAATACAAGATGATTTCAACATAATTAAAAATTTAAATTTGATAAATGTTCTTTTATTAGCCTATGTGCAATCTTGCTGTAAAAAGTTGCCTGTAGGATGAAAAAAATTTAACCGCTACATTTTATCCTGATGAATCGCTCACCGACGTACCAAAGTTCAATTCAATAATTCGCTTTTTTTGCGCTTCAACATGAGCAATCAATGCCTCACCCGCAGGAGACAGCCGTTTTCCTTTTCCATAAACCAAATTCCATTGAGTGATGATGGGTAAACCCTTAATTGGTACAACTTGCATGTTCCCCCATTTTAATTCGCTTCTAATACCAATTAGCGGCATGATAGATAGCCCTAAACCTGCTCTCACAGCTTGTTTGACAGCTTCGTTAGAAGTAAGTTGTATAAATCGCTTTACTTTTATGCGATTTTCCTCTAAGAAGTTCATCATAGCATTTCTAGTAGCCGAACCATGCTCTCGCAATATTAGCGTATAATTAGACAGGCTTCTTCTTTGCATGTAAGTAGGTAAATTCGGATGGTTGCTGGCGGCTACTAAATGCAACTCGTTATCCATCAATGGAATTTTCACCAAAGATAGGTTTTGTGGAATGACTGAAACTAGCGCAAAATCAATGATATTCTCTTGCAAATGGGCTACAACTTTTGTTTTGTTGGTCACATCAATAGAAATATTGACACCTGGATGCTCACGCATGAACTCAGAGAGAAAATAAGGAATGACATACTTACCTGTGGAAGCAGATGCGATCTTAATATTTCCTGTGAGTATACCCTTAAACTCATCTCTTGCCTGCTCAATTAATGTCGTTTTTTCTAGTATTTCCTCTACTAAAATTCGGATCTGTTCGCCAAAATTCGTCACGTGAAGTTGCCTGCCAATCACTTCTGTCAACGGAATTTCAAACTCTTCCTGTAATTTTTTTAGCTGAATAGACACTGCTGGCTGGGATATAAATAAGACTTCAGAAGCCTTCGTAATACTTTGAAGCTCACAGACTTTCACGAAAATTCGGAGTTGATGCAAAGTGTAATTCATAAAGGATAGCTTATAAATGATATAAAAAACATAAATTAAAATTAACAAATATCTGTTACATCTTTGCAGCGTCAAACGAATTATCTCACTTCAGATTCAAAATACGATCTTAGTTAAAGTTTTAAAAATTATTACACATAAGATATAAAAGCCAACAAATAGAAAGTACGGCACTCAGAGTTAGAGTAAATCATATTGAAGCTGATGAAAGACAATGGCATCAACGAGTAAAAATCGACTTTAGCAATGACGGCGCATTGAGGGTCGATAGAGTTAGGCTTGGGCATCAAGTACACTACAAAAACACTAATTGCAATCTGCCAAGTTAAAGGTCAGTTGAAGCTATCGCTGAACTTTCATTAAAACAACTAAACATACTAAATGACTGGTTTATTAGAAAATTTGACAAATCCAGCTTTACTCTTTTTTCTTCTAGGAATATTAGCAGTACAGCTTAAAAATGACTTGTATATCCCCGATTCTTCCTCTAAGTTTATTTCCATGTATCTTTTGCTTTGCATTGGATTCAAAGGAGGTAATGAGCTATCACATAGTGACTTTAACCAAGAAATATTCGGAAGTATGTTTCTTGGACTATCACTTGCTTGTTTAGTACCCATCATGGCCTTCTTCATTTTAAAACGAAAAGTCAGTGTCAAAAATGCAGGTGCGATTGCAGCCGCTTATGGTTCTGTTAGTGCCGTCACTTTTGTCACCGCTATCTCCTTCTTAGACTTCGAGGGTGTCGGCTTTGACGGTTACATGATTGCAGTGATGGCACTGATGGAAGCACCTGCTATCGTGGTGGGCATTTTATTGATAAAAATGTTTAGTAAAGATCATCAAAGTGACAGCACTTCTAACAGTACTTTCCTAAACGTTTTTAAACACGCTGTCAATAATGCAAGTGTATTCCTCATCATTGGTAGCCTAATAATTGGTTATCTAGCAAGCGATCAGCAAGCAGAAGGTATCAAGCCTTTCACAACGGATATCTTCAAAGGTTTCCTAGCTGTGTTCTTGCTGGATATGGGTGTTAGAGCGGGTCGAGAACTGGGTTCTATTCGACAAAGTGGACTGTTTTTGCTGGCTTTTGCTGCAATCATTCCATTTTTGAATGGCTTGGCAGCTTTATTTGCCGCCTCTCTACTCACTGCATCTGCGGGCAATATGCTCTTATTTGCAGTACTAGGCGCAGGGGCATCCTATATCGCTGTACCCGCAGCCCTGAAGCATGCTGTACCAGAAGCCAACCCAGGGCTCTATCTGCCGATGGCCTTGGGCATAACGTTTCCCATCAATATCATCATTGGTATTCCATTTTATTTTTATGTGATTCAAAATATGTCTACGGTGGCTTAGTTCAGCTGTAGCCCACTGAAACAATCCTTCGTAATATTATTTGGTCTTAAAAGAGAAAACAATGTATCAAAATATGCTATTCATCGTCAATACGGTCAATAAAAATACAGCAGACACAGATCTCTATACCGCAAAGTTGATTAGTGCATTTGCTATTGTGCTCATGCTCGTATTTTTCAAGGTGCTAGCAAGCGTCCCTAAAAATTCTTTTAGGAAAGAAAGTAAGTAACGGATAA
>JBCDKV010000433.1:0-5008 GCA_038746215.1 Bacteroidota bacterium
TGGGATGGGACTATTTTCTTTTCTTACTAAATTTAGTAATTCTTGGTGAGAGTGTAGCAGATTGTGTGTCACTTCATAGAGTTGTTCAAAGTTGCTTACCAGAACCTGCGTCGTTTTATCTTTAATTTCTATGTTTTTGAGCTTAAAACAGTGACAATTATACAAGCTACTCGCCACCATTTGTAATTCTTCCGCTTTATTGAGATAATGTTCTATGTTTTTTTCGCTTGTTTTCGATCCATGCCCATTTAGGTGCGTATGCCCATTCTTAATACCATTATTTTTATCACTCAAATTGCTTCCTGTCAAGTCTTTCAGCGAAATTTTAAACAAACTCGCTATTTTCAATAGGTTACACAGCTTGGGTTCTGCTGTTCCCTTCTCGTAAGAAGCAATATTCCCTCTGTTCAAACCTACTCGATTAGCCAGTTCTTCTTGGCTCAATTGACGACTTTTACGAAGAAAGCGAATATTCTGTGGTAGATAAATAGGTGGATTATCAAGCATAAGGTATCGATTTATTTCGATAAACAGTTAGTATTATTCGACAAACAAATAATATTTTCCGTTCAAATCAGATAAGCACTTAACAACCTAATCGTGTCAATAGTTTTTACGAATTACAACTTTTTCTCTTACATCATAGTGTCATAATGCCAACATTTTTTCAAAATAGCATTTAAATGCTTGATTTTTTTACAACTTAACCTTATTTTTGTAAAAATTATTTACAATTTGACTGTAGTAAAACAAAATCTCAAAAAGTTGGAACGGTTTTTGAACTAATAGAAGAAGGAATACACCAAAAAAGCTGGTTTCATTTCAAGTTTTGAACAAAAATATCAGTACGATTCCTCTGAAAATGTTAATATTTTTTCCAAAAACTTGTTATGAACCTGTTTAAGCTGAATACTAATACAACGTTTTTTGTTAGCTTATCATCATTGCAAAGATAGAATCTATCGCGTTGGTGATACGCCAACAATCATTAAAATCACTTGACTATGACACTATCACTTCAAGGTCAGATTTACGACCAACTACAGGGCATCAGTCAATCGCTTCGAGCTTTTTCTTTGAAGCTTACAGGGAACAGTGTGGATGCGGAGGATTTGTATCAAGATACTGCGTTGAGAATTATCAATAATGCAGACAAATATAGACCAAATACGAATTTCAAAGCGTGGGCAGTTACGATCATGCGGAACATCTTTATCAACAACTATCGTAAGAAAGTTCGTCGTGGTGTTTTGCTAGACCAAACGCCCAACAACTACTACATCAACTCTGGTGATTCTGTTGTGGATAATGATGGAGAACACAATGTAGCTTATAATGAGTTGCTCAAAATGGTGGCAGCATTGCCAGATGATTTTCGCATTCCATTTTGGATGGCCTACGAAGGTTATAAGTACGATGAAATTGCGAAACAACTGGAAGCGCCGCTTGGTACAATCAAGAGTCGTATTTTCTTTGCTAGAAAGAAATTACAGCGCATGTACAAAGAACGCCATAGAGAGCTTACCTAAATATAACTTGTAGATGCTTCATCGATAGAAGTAAATCCCACGTTCATTACGGAAATAAAGATTGATTTGATCGATCAAAGCCAGCTAGGATTACCACCTGAGCTGGCTTTTTTTATGTTTGTGCGTGAAGACTGGCATCCATATTTTGAGATAACCAATATGAAGCTAGCCCGCCTATTATCGTCCGAAAGTTTAATCACTCACCTCCAAAGTCTGGCTTTTAGTTAGTAATGCGAATAACGGATGAAATACTCCATTTTGTGGCAGTGATAGTGTTACTAAACTTTTAAGACTTAGTAAAGCGTTTGAGATCACGCAACAAGTATGCCCAAAGGTTTTTTATGGACGGAAACACAAATTTCTACTTATTTTTCTCCAAAAAATAAGTAGAAATTTGTGTTTCCGTCCGAAGAGATTTACCAAGCATACTTGTTGCGCGATTTTCTTACATTTACTCAGTCCGTTTTCAAGTAAGATGAGACTTTGTATACCTTTGATAGCGAGATCCCAATAACTAAATAAATAGCTAAAGTCAAACAAATATCATTGTCAATCTAAACCTGATATGAAGGCAATATTCATTACTGCTTTGTCAACTCTTTTTTTGTCTCACTTCGGTTGGACACAACTCGGTAATATAGATTATTATCCGCCCACGCCCGTTCCAGATAGAATTATTTTGACCTTAACGGAATCGCCAGATACGAGTATGGCGGTGACTTGGCGTACCTCGCTGGCAGTTGATAAAGCATTGGTACAAGTCGCCAAAGCAAGTGCCTCGCCCGATTTAGAAGAAAGCGCAAAATTGTTTGAAGGTGAGACCACTGCTTTACTGTCAGACCGAAATGGAGCAAATTATCATTCTGTGGTGATGACTGGACTAGAGCCTGAAACAATGTACGCTTATCGAGTTGGTCACGGAGTACTTTGGAGCGAATGGGTTCATTTCAAAACTGCTAGCACCGAACCCCAACCGCTTTCCTTTTTGTACTTTGGAGACGCACAAAATAACTTAAAGTCGATGTGGTCGCGTGCCATTCGTGGCGCGTATAGCAAGATGCCCGAAGCCAACTTCATGATTCACGCAGGCGATTTAATCAATCACGCCAATAGCGATCACGAATGGGGAGAGTGGTTTTATGCGGGTGGTTGGGTGTACAGCAGTATGCCAAGTATCGCTACGCCAGGCAATCACGAATATTTTCGTAATGCCGAAAGACAATCACAGCTCTCTAGGCATTGGCAGCCGACTTTTACTTTACCTGAAAATGGACCAACAAATTCTCAGGAAGCTGTTTATTATATAGATTACCAAGATACGAGGATCATCTCCCTCAATTCTATTTCTCTGCAAATTTCGCCCAAAGACAGCGCAGCGCAAGTCAATTGGTTGCGGGAATTGCTGAAGGAAAACAAACAAAAATGGACGATTGTAACCATGCACTATCCTATTTATTCTTCCAAACAAGGTCGTGATAATAAGGGTTTGCGGAGGGCATTGCAACCATTATTTGAGAAATACAAAGTAGATTTGGTCTTGCAAGGACACGATCATACTTACGGCAGAGGGACGAATTTATCTCTGGGGAATTCAACCAAAACAATCGGCGGCCCGATTTACGTAGTGAGTGTGAGTGGTCCAAAAATGTACGATATAGGTTTGGAAGCATGGATGCAAAGAGCGGCTTCGAATACCCAACTTTATCAACTGATCAAAATTGAAGATAACCGACTGAGATACGAAGCATACACCGTGATGGGAGAATTATACGACGCCTTTGAATTGGATAAGCAAGCAAACGGTCGAAACTTATTCACCGATGCAGCCCCTCAAACAGTAGAAGAAAGACTGGACATACCAAAACGCATGAAACCACAATTTACAGCAAAGGATTTGATCAAATACGAAAAGCGCGTCAAGGCGTATAAGGCACGGAAGCAGAAGAATGATTAGAGCATAGAGGTGTACGAAGTCCTGTTTTTCTTAACATTTTACTCAGAAATAGCCTGAGTCAATGCAAGAAAATAACTCATTTTCGACTCAAAGACCAAAATCCAAACAAGCTCTTAAAAAGGGTAGCCAGTAATTTGTATAATCAGCTATCTATCCATAAATACACGATCATGAAGCTAGTTTTCTCTTTCTTACTGCTCTTATCTACTTTCACCCTGTCATCTCAGGCTTCGTACTTGCAGTCTGGCCCGATGGTGGGACATGCTGAAGCAACCGGTGTACAACTTTGGGTGCAAACAACAAATGCTGCCAAGGTGCATTTCACTTTCTGGGAAAAAGAAGCGGGACCAGCCCAAATGTCTACCTCTTCCAGTGTTCAAACGACTGAGGAAAAAGCCTTTACCGCAAAAGTGAGCCTTGTAAATCTGACGCCAGGTAAACAGTATGAGTATCGACTTTTTATCAACGATCAAGCAATAGATTTACCTTACACCACCACGTTCCAAACGCAAACCATCTGGCAATGGCGTAGCGATCCACCTAATTTCAAGTTTGCGATTGGGAGTTGTACGTTTATCAACGAAGAAGCTTTTGATCGTCCAGGTCGTCCTTACGGGAGCGGCTATGAGATTTTCAACAGTATCCTTGCGCAAGACCCTGATGCTATGATTTGGCTAGGCGATAACATTTACCTCAGAGCAGGAGAATGGAATACCCAAGTAGGTATTTTTCATCGTTATACGCATACTCGCTCTACTGAGGAAATGCAGGCACTACTAGCTTCTGTTCATCATTATGCTATCTGGGATGACCATGATTTTGGACCGAATGACTCAGATCGGAGTTTTATTCACAAAGACAAGACCTTGAAAGCCTTTGATCTGTTTTGGGCAAATCCGAGTACGGGTATTCCGCAGGTGGAAGGTAGCATAACGACTGCCTTTCGGTGGGGTGATGTAGACTTCTTTTTGCTGGACAATCGTTCTTTTAAAAGTCCGAATAATTGTAAAACTTGTGAGCCAAGCATTTTAGGGGAAGCCCAGCTGAATTGGTTGATAGAAGCCTTAAGTACTAGTTCTGCTGCTTTCAAAATGGTAGCTATCGGTGGACAGGTTCTAAATACTGCTGAGCAACACGAAAACTATATTCATCATCACAGGAAAGAACGCGATTTGCTGCTTAAGAAAATTGAAGCAGAAGACATTAAAAATGTAGTATTCTTAACAGGAGACCGACACCACACGGTATTTACTTCTCCCTTACTATTCGCCACACCTGAAGTCAAGGGCGAAACTGTTACGTCATAAAGTGTGTTGCCTGCTTCATTGGTAAGGGTACTTAATTCCGTGTGGTGTCGGTCTCCTGTTAAGAATACTACATTTTTAATGTCTTCTGCTTCAATTTTCTTAAGCAGCAAATCGCGTTCCTTCCTGTGATGATGAATATAGTTTTCGTGTTGCTCAGCAGTATTTAGAACCTGTCCACCGATAGCTACCATTTTGAAAGCAGCAGAACTAGTACTTAA
>JBCDKV010000434.1:0-4991 GCA_038746215.1 Bacteroidota bacterium
GCCAGACTCTAGATTTTCATCTTGCGCCGCGAGCGAAAAAGTGGCGCAAGCAAAGCATAGGATTAGGCTATATTTTAAATTGAATTTCATTATTTTTATGTTGGTGTTAGGTAGATTTAGATGTACTAAGCAACAAGTATGCCGAAAGGTTTTATGACGTAATAAGCTGATAATCAAGGGATTGAATGGCTAACGACTAATTGCCAACAGCCGTACTACGTCCTAATTATTCCCAGTGCCATCGTCCTCAAAGAAATTATCAGTGGCGGTATTGTCTATCCTACTTTCCGAATTGATTCTGCGATTGAGTTGCTGCAATTTATCTCTTGCAGTTTGTACCAAATCGGCATCGTCGTCATAGTTTTCTAGCAATGCTTCCAAAACGGCTTGTGCATTCAGTAAATCTCCTTTTTCCGCCAAAATATCAGAAAGTAAAATGACACTTTTCGCCACCCAATACGGATAACTGGAACTTTCCCGATTAGCATTGATCGTAATTTCCTCTGCTTGATCCAAATCACGCTGCAAATAGTAAATGTAAGCGACCAAATAGCGCGCTTCGGCGGTTTGCTCATTGTCGCTCAATGCAATCACTTGGTTAAAAGCACTCAGCGCATTGTTGTAGTCTTTTCGATCAAACGAAATTTTTCCGTAGTAGAAATTAGCGGTCGCAATCTGATTTTGAGAAGCAATTGGATTATCCGCCACTTTTTTGGATATATCGTAAACTTCGTTCGTCAAATTGGCGCGATAGGCACTTCGCATTGCTCCTAATTGCGCTTCCAGTTGCATGTCGTTGCTTTCGGCTATGGCTTGCAATTTGGTGTACAATTCGTAAGACTTTCGAAAATCCTGCTCGTGATTGTAAGCAATGATCGCGGCTTTTTCTAGTGCCTTGCCGTAATATTTGCTCGGCCCACGATTTACGACATATTCGTAATCTCGGAATGCTTCGCTAAACATTTTCATCACACTGTAAGAATCGCCTCTTCGATAATGCGCCAATAAGACATTGCTGCCATTCGGGAATTTCCCGATGTAGTTGGTATAGTTATCAATTGCTTTTTTGTAATTGCCATTTTCAAATTGCGCTTCTGCCGCACGGAAATTGATGGAATCACGCCCCATCGTTCCTACATCATAGCCAGGAATTGTCTTCAAGAAAGCAAAATACGCATCCGCATTTCCCATATCATTCACATAGATTTCCTCCAATGCTTTCAGTGCCGTTTGTGCTTCGCTAGGTTCTGGATTATTCGAGAAAACTTGCTTGTAATAGTTTACTGCTTCTTCTCGGTCGCCGCGATTATAAGTAACTAGACCAAGCTGAATCAAAGCCTCGTTGACGTGATCGGAGCGCGATTTGTAATCCCTCACCAGTCGCTCCAATGGCACTGCCGCTCTGTCCAATTGTCCAATTTCTTGATAAGTAATACCCAACTGCAAGAGTGCATCGTCGGCGAATTGCGAACGTGGATAGTTGTCCACCAATCGCTCCAAAGATAGTATTTGCTCCGTGACACTGCCCTGCAATCCTTCAATGATCGCTTTTTGGTAGAGCGCATACACAAAACCTTTGTATTTTTTATTCACGGCTTCGTCGTAGTAGCGAATCGCTTGGCTGTACTGATTGCGCTTGAACAAACAATCGCCTGCCCTTAGCGTCGCATCACCTCGAATATCATCTTTCACGGCTCTGTTTCGAATGTACACATTTCGATTAATGTCGGCAATGGCATCTTGAAAGTAGCCTAGTGCTGCGTTGTAATTTTGCTGCTTCAAATAGTTATAACCTTGAATGTAGTTTGCCGTAGCAATGGAAGATTCGTCTGGCATATCGCGGAAAGTCCTCGCCAAAGTCAAGAACTGATTCATATAGCGACTGCTTTCATCGTAAGATTCCGCCCGATGTGCAATATCGCCTAACCAAAAGAGGGCAGTTGCCTTAGTTCGTTGGTCTACGGGTGTCTTGATGGATTCAAAAAAGTACCGTTTCGCTTGATCGTACTGATCTTGCTGGTACAACTGAACGCCACGATAATAAGTGACCTTTTGATAAGCTTCTCTGAGGTCGGGCGTAAGCGGCTGGGGTAAGGTTTTCATGATCGCCAAGGCACGTTCGTAATCGCGTGTATCCAGAAAAATATCGCTCATCAGACTTTGCGCTTCGGTATAGTACCTCGAAGTCGGTGTGATGCTTTGCAAGGCAGTGATGGCATCTTGATCGTATTTCAACTCGTAGGAAAGCTTGGCGTAGTTGAATAAGGCTTCGTCCTGCAAGCGTGGGTCGTAATTCATGCGACTGGCTCTAGCAAAGGAGTTTCGTGCCGAATTTTTGTCGTTGATCTGTAAGTACAAACGCCCCAAATTATAGACGGCATTTTGTCCCATCTCGCTATCCACATTCGTCAGTTCTTCAAAATATCCGATGGCTTTTCTCGCTTGTCCACCTTCCATATACACGAAGCCCAACTGATAAAACTCTTCTTCTCGCATTCTGCTAGAGCGTTCGGCATAGTATTCGAAGTAGGGTAGGGCGTTGGTGTATTGTCCTTTCTCGAAATAAGCTTGCCCAACCAATTGGTAAATCTCTTTCAAATTGCGGATACCTCCTTCGGTCAACTTTGGAATAGCGTACTCGATGAGTTCATCGTAGCGACCTTCGGCAAAATAGATTTGCGATAAATAGTACGGCAGCACGTTTTTATACTTTCGCATGTTCGAGCGTTCCACCACCCTGAAATTGCTGATAGCAGCATTGTAATTGCCGTCGAAAAAGTTGACTAATCCCAAGTAATAGTTGGTCGGATAGTAATATTCGTTTTGTGTGTTTCGGATGGGATTGAAACTAGCTTTTGCTTTTCCAAAATCCTTTTTTGCAAAGTAAGCATAGCCTTTCTTGAAGAGTACTTCGCTGCGTTCTTTGGTGGGCAAATTATTTTCATTCAAATTATCAAAATACTCAATGGCTTTGTCGTATTCCTTCGAGTTGAAATAATAGTTCGCCAACTCAACCAAGGCTTGATTAGAAGCAGGATCGGGAGCAGTTTCTCGAATGAAATCGAGCATCAATTTTTCGCCATCGGGTAGATTTTGCCGCACCGCACAACGTGCTCGATAGAGTTGGGCTTTAGTCCGCAGTACTTCTGATTCGGCTTCATTGACGGGCTGCAATAGGTTGAGGGCTTCTTGAAAATAGGATTGAGCAGGGCCGTATACCCCTTTGTCGAACAATTGCAGTCCTTGTTTAAATGCTCGATCTGCTTCGGTGAAAACGGTCGTCTTTTGTGCGCTCAGCAAGAGCGTGTAAATGCTCAGTAGGCATACCAAGCCTATTTTCTTAGCGGTCATCATCGTTGTTTTGAATGAAAATTTGGAAAACAGCATATGTTATTATTGAGTGGTTTGCTCGGATTTGTTTGAGTAGTTAGCAGCGCAATTCCGTACCTCTAATGATTTCTTTAGACTACCGAACATTTCAATTTTTAATTGGGAGTATACGAAGTCTCATTTTTCTTAACACTTCACTTGGAAACAGCCTGAGTCAATATCAGGAAATCGCTCAACAAGTATGCTTAGTAATTCCCTTAATTACAGAACAAAAAAGAAGCGGATTTACAAAGCTACACTAGCCGCTTTCCTTAGTGTTTCAATTTGTACTTTGTCCAGTCATGTATTATCTCCTACGGTTAGAGATGCAATTGCTACGTACTAAAGTTTTAAAGCGCATCCATATCTCTACAAAATTACAAGCTGGATGCTAGGAAAGCCATAAAGTAAATCATTTTAATGCTTTCGTAACTATATTCAGGTACTTTTTTTGAGGTCATTGCTCAATTTCCAAACGCCGTGCTTACTTAATCTATATACTCAATCTTGTGCAAAAATCGCATACCAACGGTCAGTTCAATCGCCACATTGCGAATGAGTCGCTCGCTTAAGGTCGTATTATTTCCCGTGAATGGATTAACTACATTAGGGATTTGTGGCTGGCGATAAGCATAAGAGAAATCGGGATTGATCGTGAGTTCGACGATACAACCGATGAGCTCAGAAAAGGGGAATTCAAAGCCACCACCGAGGATGCCGCCGTAGGTGAATCGCTGAACAAAATCATCGAGCGGATAGAAAAGTCCAAATTGCGCACGGGACTCGTTGAAACTTCCAAAATTGGTGTTAATGGTATAATCGCCTCGTATACCAAATAAGTAGTAGGTTCGGGCATTAAAGCCAATTTGATACTTTTGTTTTGCGCCCACGGCGATGGAAACATTACGAAATTGAAATTCTCGTGTGAAGCGTACAATTTGATTGTTGATGATATTGCTGGCAAATCTATTTCGGATGGCACTGCCTTTGACGTGATAGCCTGCTTGGGCAAAAAGGGCAAAGGCATTATCTTCGGGAGCAGATTCTACGTAGACAATGCCGTGGTATTTGAAAAGTGGGTCTTGCTCAAATCCACTCCAATTTTGTATACCAACAGTTAGTCCACCTTTCACACCGAAGGCGTAGCTTTGGGCTTGGGTCGTGAAGCCAGCCAATAGCAAGACAGCTAGCAAAAGCAGATGATTCAATTTCATAATTTTGAGTTTGACGAGGGGGCAGGTATTGGATGAAGTACGCTTGAATTGGTACTTGCTGTATTTTTTTTTACAACTGCACCCCTAAGAATACACTACTGGACAAAACACAAATTGAAACACTAAGGACACTTAGAAACACTAAGAAAAGCGGCTAGTGCAGCTATGTAATTTGCTTCTTTTTTGTTCTATAATCCAAAGTGTCCAGTAGTCTACCCTAAGAACATGTTTGGAGTACTATCTTCCTGTAAACCAATATTTTCCGAACCTGACTTTGAAAATAATTGCTCGTTTAGCTCGATAAAGTCGCTATTATTTTCTTCGCCAGAATCGTAAACTACTGATTTACAGTTCAATCCTGCTCCAAACAAGCTCTTAGACTATTTTCAAGTAAAATGTTAACAAAAC
>JBCDKV010000435.1:0-4985 GCA_038746215.1 Bacteroidota bacterium
ACAATTTCTGCTTGTCACGCTCTATCATTCCCGCCAATTCCGAAAAAGTGAACGGCATATAATCGTCTCCTGGAAAGTCATTACCGCCATAGAGCAAAAATCCAAAAGCATGGTGATTGCCAAATTTAGTAGGTTCTAAAAAATTTGAAGGCGCATTGATTTTGTAAATTCTTACCGTTTTTTGCTTCAGAACGGATAAAAACGCAGCCAAATCCTTATCTGGAATCAGATAGTTGAAGACACCTATACCACAGGGATCGATGACGTAATCGCTATATTTTTCTTCTTCAGGTAAAGTCAAAGCCTCGTCGCTACTAATCCAATACTTGACTTGCCGCAGGTTTTTACCAACGATAATTTGCTGGGCAGTAGCCGCAGTGACCAGTCTGGTATCGTCTGCGTTTTTGTGCTTCGCAATGGGCTGCGGTGCGCCTTCTTCTCCCATTACCCAAGCCTTTTTCACCACTGGAATTTCTTCACCTGTAATCATATCTCGTGGATGTCCGCCACCTTCTTCCACCTTTTCAGGTTCAAAAAATTGTGCTGCATTTTTGAGTAATAAATGATTTTGTTTTTGCAGTTTTTCTATTTCGATGGCTTCATTCAAGCGATCAGTAATCTGTTTGAGTGGTGCATCCAATAAATCACCAAGCGTAACAGGAACAGCGGCGACCAATAGAGATAGGCTGGTTTTGTGGGTTTCAAATAATTTTTCTGCGATGCTGGCTTTCAGTTGCGCTAGTTTTTCTCTGACCAAAGGTGTATTGGGCGCAATCAATTGGAAAGACCCACCACTATCATAAATAACGTGACAATGATAAAGCTGCAATTCGTTTAAAAAATGCTGCAAAATGCTACTGCTGAGTAGCTGTAGATAAAAAGAACGCCCTTTCAGATTTCGGGCAGCACTTCGCCCTACGATGTCGTACAGAAAACTTTGTACGCCCGATAGATCACCCTTCACCAAGAGCAAACAGGCTTCCGTTTCCGCGATTTGAAATCCAGTTGCTAAGCTTTCATTCGCCAGCAGATAGTCGTAAATTGCTACCGAAAATCCAGCTAAGCTTTTGGCATAGTCATAGTAGGAAATATAGGAAGCATGTTGTACTGGTGCAGGTAAACAGGAACAGTGCTGATGCAACAATTGTAGGGTACTTTCGGCACGATTGGTCAGATGCGTATTATTTGCCAATTGCTCCAAATCCTTTTTTAGTGCTTGCCACTGAATAGCAGCCGTACCGTCCTCTTCAATCGTTACTTTGGGAAAAGCTTTTTGCCCCAGCACTAAACTACGTTTGGGATATTGATAAGTAAAGTCTTGATTACCAATATATTGAAAAATGGAATGCGAAGGACGGTCAAAGTCTCGGTTGGGCTGAATACGCCTTTCGCCTAACACACAAGTGGTCGCCAACGTCAGTATTTCTGATATCAGCTTCGGTGGTAGTCCGCTTGCAGCTATTTGTTTTTCTATTAAAGACTGTAAGCGATCATCTGCATGATAGAGCAAGGCGGTCATATAGAGGGCTGGCTTGGTATTAGATGTTCTCATCAATCAAAGTTGGATGTTGAGTTAAAAAAGTTAAGATAGGTGGGCTTACACTACAAACGGGATAAATCTGTACAAGCGAATATACCTGTTTATCTGTTTAAATTGTTGATTTGTTTAACTGCAATACGTTGATCTTAAAGGTATTAAACGAATAAACAGCTCAACAAATCAACAAAAAAGAAAATGCACTTTTCTATCCCAAATGAAGTATAAATAAGCGTCACCATTTGAACGAATTATTTTTTGCCGTTCAAGCTTGTCAATTCATCAAACACATATACTAGTAAAACTCAAAAGATAGGAAATGATGTGAAGCAGTTGTTCAGTTCAATAGGTTACGCATCAATTCTTTTTGTGTTTTTATGTGTGCAGCTAAGATATAGCAAAAATGTTAAATGTTAAAATTTTCGCGCTCTCAATTTAGAAAAATTTTGACCTGTTTATTGAGACACAAAAAGTAGTTGATACTTTCAAATCAAAAGGAACAACCTCATTTCTGTCCGAAGAGCCTTTTGAAAACGAAAATGTTAAGTGAGCGGATAAACATGTCAAAATTTGAGGTGCTGATTAATAAGCGAAGCACAGAAGAGTTAAAACTCATACCTGCTCCAACATTCGATGAAATGCCCCTAGCAATTGCTCTAGCTTTAGTATGGAATAACTAGCTTCATCTACATAAAGGGTCTTTTCAACCATCTTCAAAAACTTCCACTCTACTGCAGTGGTGGAACAGCCCCAGAGTACCGTCGTGGGTTGACCCGCTGCTTCATTGAAAAGCTGTGCACCAATCATTTGGGCAGTACATTGTGCGATGCCATATTCCAAATCTTCGTCTTTTGCTTCTGTTAAGGAAACAATGGGAGCTTCCAACAAATAGGCATCTGGAACACCCGAAAAGAAGAAATCGCAAGCTCCGTTCAGGTCGTCTTGTGGACTTACATTCAATTCCTCGCCAGAAAATAACGTGAGCCGATCCTTATGCAATTGATGTACTTCAGAAAGTACTGGTGAGATGATACGCTCAGATTTCACCTTTTCATTCGATAGTGGAATTTGATTAGCCATTGCTATGGTTTGCAGCAACCAATCGGAGGGTGTAACAGTAGGAACTTGATCCAGCAAGGTCGTCCTCCGAACTTTAATGCCAAATTTGTCCACTACTTTTCTGAGTGTTTTATAATTGATATATCCCATTACCTGCTTATTTTTATGGAGGTATGATAATATCGTCGGCGGCTAATAGGCTACAAGCGAGGCATTTTCACTTCGTGAAAACGCTTCGATCAATTAAAACGATTGTGTACTGCTTTTGGTTGGCATTGATTCGACTACTCACTTGCTGGATCATTTCATCAAGCCTTTGAATTTCTCCATCAGGAAGCAGGAAAATGGTGATCATACCCCATTTTGGATAAAGAAGCACATTTCAATTTCGATTACTTCATAGCAGTACCAAATCAAAAAATATTGAACTGAACAATTCAACTACCCACACAAATCTATCTCGCTTACAATGCAAGCATCACACCTTCCGCTCCACATCAAAAGCTTCTAAGTAATCGGCGATTTTCCTTAGGAACGAGCCGCCTAGAAAGCCGTCCACCACTCGATGATCGTAAGAAAGGGAGAGGAACATCATTTGGCGTACCGCAATGACATCGCCGTATGCTGTTTCGATGACAGCGGGTTTCTTTTTGATCGCACCTACGGCGAGTATAGCGACCTGTGGCTGATTGATGATCGGTGTCCCCATCACATTGCCGAAAGTTCCTACGTTGGTCAGGGTGAACGTGCCGCCCTGTATTTCTTCGGGCTTTAGTTGGTTGTTGCGTGCCCGAGTGGCTAGATCATTTACTTTTTTGGTGAGTCCAATCAGGTTCAGGTGGTCGGCATTTCTGATCACTGGTACAATGAGGTTGCCCGATGGCAGTGCCGTTGCCATACCGATATTGATGTCTTTTTTCTTGATGATGTTTTTGCCGTCCACTGAAACATTGACCATTGGAAAATCTAGGATAGCTTTCGCTACTGCTTCCATAAAGATCGGCGTGAAGGTGATTTTTTCGCCGTGCTGCTGCTGGAATGTGCCTTTGATGCGGTTGCGCCAGTTGACGATATTGGTAACATCGGCTTCCACAAAAGAAGTGACGTGCGGAGAGGTATGCTTGGACATCACCATGTGGTCGGCGATGAGTTTGCGCATCCGATCCATTTCGATGATTTCTTCCTTGCCCGTACTGCTGCGAACCGTGCTGGTGGCAGCAGGAGGCGCGCTAGGAATAGTTTTTGGCGCAGCGGGTGGTGGACTCGCAACGACTGTTTGTACCTCCTTGGTTTGGCGACTGGACAGGTAGTGTAGTATGTCATCTTTGGTCACTCGTCCTTGCGCACCAGAACCTGATATCTGCTCTAATTCTTGCATAGAAAGTCCTTCTTCCTGTGCGATACTCCGAACCAAAGGCGAATAGAAGCGTCCTTTGGAATCGGTGCGTGCAATATTTTGATGGGTTGTCTCAGTTGAGGTCTGATCGGCAGCACTCGCTACAGTTGGAGTAGCACTGGAAGCCGATGCGTCGCTGGTATCATCGGTGGCAGTATCGGACTCGAGTATGCCGTTGGTTGAAATGATGGCAATGACTTCTCCGACGGCTACCACATCATCTTCTGCAAACATGATTTTTTCGATGACGCCATCCACTGGTGAGGGAACTTCCGAATCGACCTTGTCGGTTGCGATTTCTAGTATCGTATCATCTTCTTCCACCTTGTCGCCTTCCTTTTTGATCCATTTCAGTATGGTGGCTTCAATGATACTTTCTCCCATTTTGGGCATCGTCAGTTCTAATTTTGCCATTTGACTGTTCTAGTTTTTTGACACTGATTTAGAGCATGTTTGGAGCACTATTTTCCTATAAACCAACATTTTATGAACCTGACTGCATGAAAAATAAACTCCGTATCCAGATATGCAGTTAATTTTTCGCCTTGTCAGAACCACAAACTGCTGATTTCTAGTTCAATCCTGCTCCAAACAAGCTCTAAGAGGCTTGGCAAGCTTAGCTTTACAAAAGTAGCAGCGTACTAAATCCACCCACAACTTTCGCAAAGCATCCACATATTTTGATTGCCATTTTCATTTTTCACACCCTTATTCTCTCACAAAAATCATTTTTCGAGTTTGGCGATAACCTTCACTTTCAATTTGGTAGTAATAGATACCACTTTCTGGGAATAGGCTGCCCTCCACCACAATCTGATGGACGCCAGCATCGTAATGTGCCTGCACTTGATAAATGCGCTGCCCAGTGATGGTCAGAATTTCTAGTTGCACATCAGCCGCTCGTGATAGCTCAAATTCGATATTAGTGGATGCACTGAAAGGATTCGGATAATTTTGTTGCAGTAGTTGTCGGCTTTCGCTAGCTTGAAATGC
>JBCDKV010000436.1:0-4932 GCA_038746215.1 Bacteroidota bacterium
ATGTCGGGTACATTTTCTCCTGAAAAGAGTTGTGCTGCTTCCTGCTTCCGCGCTGCACTCCTGACGATGATGCCAACTTTATGACCTTTTTTTAGGTTCTTTTTGGAGAGTTCCAAGCCCATGCCTGAATGTCCTCCTGTAATTAAAATATGCATAGATTTTTGTTTTATTGAATATAGGTGTCTTCCTTTATCTTAACCACTAAAACTTATAGCAGCAATCTGCAAGCCAAACACATACTTTTTATGAAAATACATAGCCTTACAGCAGTAAACTGCAAAGTAGAACACATTCTATGGAAACACATAGGCATCCCGATAGCTATCGGGAGAGACACATAGAAAAGTTATTTTTTCGCAGAAAAAAGCTATGTGCAACTATGTGGCTACCGCGTCTGCCTAAGGCTGATGTGTTTCATTCTCAAAGTATTATATGTTGTTTGAAATAAAAATTTCGTTTTTTAGCATCCCGATAACTATCGGTATTTTCAAGTATGTAGTACTAAACAAAGTAAGGTGTTACTTCATTGATTACGAGTAATTAGCATCTGACTGCTCACTCACGCCTCTTGCCGAATATGAAGCGTGCGCTGTGGAAAAGGTATTTCAATCCCTTCCTGATCAAAAGCGATTTTCAGGCGTTTGTTAAACGCTCTTCTGATCGACCATTGCTCACTCGTGACCGTTCTAATTCTTGCTTGAATAATTACTGCACTATCCGCAAAATCATTGACGCCCAAAATTTCGATTGGGGCAATAAATTTTTAGGTGAAATTTTCATCTTGCTGCAATTCATTGCCTACTCGTTCCACCACCTTTATCACCTCATCCATATCTTCTTTATACGCCACGCCAATATCAAAAACCATAGCCGACCAGTCCTTAGTTAGATTCGCGAGCGTATCAATTTTACCATTTTGAAAAACATAGATCACGCCCGATAGATTGCGCAGCGTAATGGTACGCAAATCAATACTTTCTACCTTTCCAGAAACGCCATTGATGGTCGCTACATCGCCCACTCGAACTCGATCTTCTAGCAACAAAAAGAAGCCTGCAATACCGTCGCGCACCAATTCTTGCGCCCCAAAACTTATCGCCAAACTCAGAATGCCTGCACTCCCCAATATCGTAGTCACATCCACACCAACAATCTTTAGCAAACTGATGATAAATATTGCCCAAATAATTGAATTGGCAATCGTTTGTAGCAGATTGATTAAGGTAGTCGCTCTTTTTTCCTTTTCATCCTGACTTGCTTTGCCGTCATCGAACTGTTCATTCATCTTTCTTTCGATGTGCTTGATCGCTTTTTTAAGAAAATGACGGATGACGATAAAGAGCAGTACCGTAATCAAAAGCTGAGGGACAACAGCAATACACCATTCGATTATTTTACTCAGAATAAGATCAATATTTTCCTTGGAAAGCAGTTCTTCCATTTTTATATATTGTTATGAATCAAGCATCGACGGGAGCTAAAGCTAAGTATTTATGAATATCACTGATGACGATTGAACCTTCTCCTACTGCCGAAGCCACCCGTTTTACAGAACCTCCTCGTACATCTCCGACGGCAAAAAAGCCAGGCAGAGAAGCCTCAAACATGTAGGGCTTTCGAGCGGTAAAAGCCTCCGTTTTTTCCATTAAGTCAGTTGGGATATTGATGCCTGTACAGATGAATCCTTTTTCGTCTTTTTGCACCTGATCGCTAATCCAATCAACGCAAGGTCTCGCTCCAATGAAGGTAAAAAGATAGCTGATCTGATTCTCCACCAATTGATCTTTTTGGGTCATCTCAATTCGCTCCAGATAAGTATCTCCTATCAATTTAGTGACATTGCACTCAGTCAGCACTTTAATATTATCCTTATTCTCGATTCTCCTCACCAAGTATTCACTCATCTTCGCTCTAATATCTTCGTTCCTGATGATGACGTAAACCTTCTTTGCATTTTTTGCCAAAAAGAGTGCAGCTTGCCCCGCTGAATTTCCGCCCCCTACGATTCCAACTTCGGTACTTTTGCACATGGAAGCGTGCATCGCAGTTGCGCTGTAATAGATACCTGCACCTTCAAATTTTTTGATGCCTTCCAGTGGCAGTCGATTGTAATCTACGCCCGTCGCGGCAATGATCGCTCTTGCTCGAATGGGTTTTGCGTCAGAAGCCTCTATAACGAAGTAGTCTTTGGTGCGCTCAAATCGCTCTACGACGTGCGGAATGGAAATAACACAGCCAAATTTTTGTGCTTGGATGTAGCCATTGTGAGCAAGTTCATTACCTGAAATACCCGTTGGAAATCCAAGATAGTTTTCGATTTTTGAACTCTTACCCGCTTGTCCGCCCGGCGCACTGCTATCAATCGTAATCACCCGCAAACCTTCGGAAGCCGCATAGACACTTGCCGCCAATCCCGCAGGACCAGCCCCTACAACCAACACATCAAAACTCTCATTATCAAAATCTGCTTGTACGCCCGCGTATTTTGCCAATTGATTGATAGAAGGATTGACTGCTACATTGTTATTGGCGTCGATGAGGACGGGAAGATCGTTTTTGGAAAGATTGAAATTGTTCAGTAGGTCTAATGCGGTTTCGTTTTTCTCCACATCTATAAAATGATACCAGAGGTTATTCTTTTCCATAAAATCTCTGATCGCATAGGTCGCAGATGTATTTTCTATACCGATCACTTTGATACCACCTTCATAGTTTTTCATCAAGACGACTTGCCTCGATAGAAAGGCATTCATCAATAAATCACTGATGTCGCTGTGGTCGGCAATCGCTTTCTTTAGTGCTGCGGGGCGAATCCTGATGAGCGTCGTATTGGCGGTGGCTTGAGCAAAAAGTTCCGATGCGCGACCCGACAAAATACTCGATGAGCCAGTGAAGTGATTGGCTTCGTGTTTTGCAATTACTTCCTCATCGCTTTCTGCGTTTTTGATGTGAATCGCTCCTTCCAAAACGATAAAGAAATCATAGTCCTTTTGTCCCAAATTCACCAAGGTCGTAGGCTCGCCATAGAAGGCTTTCTCCCCATAGGCTTTCAAGGTTTCTATTTGGGTGGGCGATAGGGTGGTAAAACTTTTCTGACTCATTCTATTTTGATTGTTACTACTTTAATTCCTCATCCACGAATGGCAGGGTCTCGTCCCATTCTTTGACTTTAAAAATGTCTTTTCCATATACAAATAAGCGATATACGACATCGTTAGCATTGCTATAATTTGGGATGTCATTTTGATAGGTTGCTATGTTTAGATTCTTGATTTTGCTGCTGTAACGATTGAAAACCTCTAATGATCTAGTCATGACGACCAAATGGATATGTGTCATACTCAAAATATGCTGTTTGTAATAAGCGATTGCTTCAGCTTTGTCCGCAGAAGAGAATAAAGGAGGCTGTTTAAGTCCTCTTTCCATGTAACACACCTCCCAAACACCATTGGTAAAGCTCAATACCTCGACATCATCTGATTGTAGCCCGCCTACACCTTCAATGTAAAACCTCTTGCAACCTTCAGCAAGCAAAAAGTCATACAATTCCTTTAACTCAGCATCCATTGTTGGTTCATCATTGCCTGTAACTGCCACTTCCTTGCTCGCGAGCTGTCGTTCTGTTTGTCCCAATAAAGAACGCTGTCCGCAAGCAGCCAACAATAGGCAAGTCATCAAAATCAATAGTCTATTCATTGCGCTAGTTACTAAGTGCGATTACGCCAACAAAGGCGCCACCTCTTTCCCAATCAATTCAATTGCTTCTTTTAAATGCTCGTGCGAGGGATGCCCAATATCCATATGAAAACTGAATCTTGAAATGCCGCCGAGGGCTTCGCTATGCCGCTTGATTTTTGCGGCGACTTCTTTTGGGTCTCCGATAACGAGCGCACCCAATTCATCCGTTTGTCGCTCAAAGGCAGCTCTCGTAGTCGTTGCCCAACCTCGTTCCTTGGCAATATTATTCATGGCTTTGGCATAGCCAGGAAAGAAAATATCTTTGGCGTCTTGAGTGGTGGGCGCAACAAAACCCAAGGAATGAACACCCACGATCAACTCTTCGGGACGAAAACCTGCTCGCTCGCCCGACTTGCGATACAAATCCACCAAAGGTCGAAACTTGTGCGTCTGCCCACCGATAATTGCAACCATCAAAGGCAAACCCAATGCACCTGCTCTTGCGAAGGAAGCGGGCGTACCACCAACCCCTCGCCAAATGGGAAACTTCTGCTGAAAAGGTCTCGGATAAATGCCTTGTTCGCGCAAAGGTGGTCGAAACACCCCTGACCAATTGACGACTTCCTGATCTCTTATCTTCAGCAACAATTCCAATTTCTCCTCAAAGAGTGGTTCGTAGTCCTTTAGATTATAGCCAAAAAGCGGAAAAGCATCGGTGAAAGAACCTCTACCGACGACCATTTCTGCTCGTCCTTTGGACAATAAATCCAAGGTTGCAAATTGCTGAAACACCCGCACAGGATCGGCTGCGCTGAGTACCGTGACCGCACTTCGCAATTTGATACTTTTCGTTCGAGCCGCCGCTGCTGCCAAAATCATAGAAGGCGCTTCATCCAAAAACTCCTTTCGATGATGCTCACCGATACCAAATGAATCTATACCAATTTCATCCGCTAGCTCAATTCGCTCTAGCAGTTGTTCCAATAATTCAGCATTGGCTTGCCCCGTTCCTTTTGAGGAAGCGGCTGCGAAACTGTCTATTCCTATTTCCATGTTTTTTATTCTATTTTAGGCGTGTACAAAGTATCACAAGACCTATATTCTTTAATTGCTCAGGGCTAAAGTATTAGAGAAAAACGACAGACGACCTACATAAAATCCGTTCGATCTGTTCAATCCGTGTCGAAAAAGCTACTCTTTTCTAAAACTGATGTCCCGCTCGAAAAACAAAACGAGTATCCTCCGTCGAAAAAT
>JBCDKV010000437.1:0-4929 GCA_038746215.1 Bacteroidota bacterium
ACACAAGTTCTCAGTTATTTTTCCTGAGAAAAATAACTGAGAACTTGTGTTTCCGTCCATAAAAAACCTTTAAGCATACTTGTTGCGCGATCTCAAACACTTTACTAAGTATCAAAAGTTTAGCAAAGCTGTTCCTACTACAAAATGGAGTATTTCTCCCATTGTCCGCATTACTAATTGCCTGTTTTCCAGCAAAATGGGACATTGTACAGTCCATCAAATAGGTTCAATGAGCCGATAGGACTGTTGAGCGTCTTGTAGCAGCGGCAGCACTTTGGCTTGAATATCTTTTTTCAAGGTATCCAATAAGCGTTTCTTTACAAAATGTTTATGCACTAATAATCCAACGGAACGCGCAGGCTCGGGCTGATCTAATTTTTTTAGGTGCAGGCGTTCTTTTTCGGAAAAATCAATCGTCGCAAGATAAGGGAGCAGGGTGATGCCCTTGTGCATTTGCACAATTTTCATAAGGGTGCTAAGTGTACCAGAGCGATATTCCAATTGCTTATTCACTTGCTGATCGAGGCTACAAATACTTGCTACTTGCGTCCGCATACAATGTCCTTCTTGTAACAACCACAGGCGATTCACGTCTATTTCTGTGAGCTTAAAGGCTTGCTTCCACTCTGTTTTGGCGGCATCGAAAATCAAGAATGGCTCTTCGTAAAGCGGTATTTCTATCAATTCAGGATGATTCAAGGGTAAAGAAACAATACCAATATCTAGCTCTCGTCGCTCTAGCTGTTTGACGATATTGGTGGTAATAATCTCGTTGATTTCAAATTGGACGTTCGGAAAAGTCTGTATCAAAGCATCAATGATGAGTGGCAACAGATAAGGCGCGACCGTGGGAATGACGCCGATTTTCACTTTTCCGCTACTCTTACCTTTCAAGGTATCGACCACTTCTCGCAGATTCTCTAATTCTTTAGCGATGATCTTTAATTGCTGGATGACTTTCTCACCCTCTTTTGTGACGGTGATGGGTTTGGTTTTTCGATCAAATAGCACGATTTCCATCTCGTCTTCAAAACGGGCAACCATCGTACTCAGCGTCGATTGGGTGATGAAACAACGCTCCGCCGCTTTGCCAAAGCTTTTCAATTCGTTCAGCGCAATGATGTACTCTATTTGCTGTATATTCATTTACAAAATCAATAATTACATTCAAAATATCGTTTCCATCAATCAAATGTAGTTCGTATTTTTGTGTTTTACAATTTATCGGCTGGTTTATTTGCACAGAGAAAGTAGTTGATACTTTCGACTTCGACAGGAAATTTTTATTTTGCAAAAGTTTCCTGTTAAAATCAGGGCTGTACGAAGTCCTGCTTTTGCTTAGCATCTTACTCGCAAACAGCCTGAGTTAATGCAAGAAAATTATCTATTTATACTCCATTTGGGCTAAAAGAGTGCGTTTTAATTTTGACTACTTTGTGGAATTGTTGAACTGAAAAAATGTTAAATTGATCTTTCCCATCCTACAATTAGCAGACGCTGCTAATTACGCAGCATGTCACTATCAATTCGACAATTAAACAATTTAACAATTCGACAACTTGCACAGATTTATCCCGTTTGCAGTATAGTTCGTCGTACAGGTAAGAATAGTGTTGTTTTCAAAAGGAAATGTCAAGTGAGTAGTTAATTTACACGGTCAATCAATACCACAACAATGAACGATTTATTCCAAGTGATTAGACAACAAAACACCAAGCTCGTCAAAGATACACTAGACCATCATGCAGCAGCACTGAACCAGCGCGATCAAAGGGGTTCTACGCCACTTTTATTGGCTGCCTACACTGGCAATGAAGCCATGACCCAACTGATTTTGGATTATCAGCCAGATGTGAATGCTCAGGATTTGTCGGGTAGCACAGCACTGATGGGCGTTTCTTTCAAAGGCTACACTGCTATTGCTAGGCTACTGCTGGAAAAAGGTGCAGATCCTAATGTTCGCAATCAAAACGGAGCAACTGCTTTGATCTATGCTAGTATGTTCCAACAAAAAGAAATGGTTCAACTCTTGCTAGATGCCAATGCGGATATAAACATTAAGGATAAAAGTGGTAAGACTGCTGTCGATTATGCCAAGGAAAAAGGTTATGAAGATATTATTTCTTTGTTAGGGACATAGGCATCTGATACATAGTATCGGAGTGTAACTATCAGTTTAAGCCATTACTAGGCGGCCAATTGGACGCCCTTGAACAGGGCAGAACCATCCATATGTACAATACTTTTGACGGTAATCTTTTCTTTCCAGTAAGACTTGACGATTTCAGAGAGTAGTTCTTCTGGTACTTCAATAGATAGGAACTCATTGTTCTCTTCCATTTGTAGTTTAATTTGATGACTAGGTATATCTGCTGCCACCAATAAACCTGTTATTTCTCTTACTTCTGCTGCTAAACTTTGTTGATGCTTTGCTTTTTCTGACAGTTCTTTCAAGGCTGGGACAATCGCAGGATGGGCTTCGGTACGCATCGCCAATTCTACTAGTTGCAAAGCTTCTTCGTATTGGAAACTGTGAATAGCTAGGCTTGCAGCACTACGAAAAAAGACAGAACGACTCAATTGATAGTCCTCACCTTCGGGTGTATTGATTGCCACTATCTTTTCTAAGTTCAAGGCTTTTTGGAAAAAAAGACGAGTCGTTCGAAGATCACCTCTTTGTTTTGCTATTCGAGCTTCGTCTACAAATTCCATAGCTATTTCGTGCATTGCAGTTAACTCATTATTCATAACTTTAAAAATTTTCCTTTTGGCTGACTGAATTCAATAACAATCACGTAACAGGTTAAGTTGCCATATGGTGTTTTTTTGATTTGCTGTGTTTTTCGCTTTACTCTAGTTTTGAGCGTATTCCCTGCATTTTCTTTATAGATACCAGAGACTTCTAGCAGTGCCTCCAAAATTGGGAATCCATTCTCGTCTTTTCTACCCAGCCAAAAATCTGCTCTGCTGCCTTTTTCTGCTCTCTGAATATCTGTATATGATGTTAGTAACAAAGCTAATGGAAGTGCAATTCCTACTGCCGCAAACTCTACTAATTCCTGTTCATCCTGCCATGTAGTCTCCAAATCTTCAGATAATTCCATATTCCACTGAATCTTTACCCTTTGCTCTTCATCCAAAAGTAAGAAAACACCACTATCATGTCCACTTTTATACAGACAATAAGAAGCTGCTTCTGCAATATAGCTAGCTGCAGTAGGCGTGAATCCTGGCAGACCTTTTTTAATTTCTTCTAGGTCTATTTTTAAAGGCTCTAACTTCATGTATATAAATTGTATATTCGACTTACAAAAAACGATCATTAGCAAATCTTCCAATGAAAACAGCCAAAACAGGTAAAACCTAGCTATTACTACTAACTCTATCAGCAAAAAACACCAAAACAAAGCCTACCAACATACAAATTGATGCGCCAGCCAATTGGCTCATTTCACCTGTGATAACTTCAAATTCATAGGGAGAGAGATTGCGCTCGACTAGCAGTTTGAGTGCTGTTCCTTCTTCCAAACTAGCTTGATAAGCGGCATAGTCCATAGGCACATCAGGAATGATGTACTGCCCTGCTTCGGTTTTGATGAGCCATTGTTCGGGTATACGCCATGGCCAAATTTTATTCAAAGAACCAATCATAAAGCCCGTCAAGAGGGCTAAGGTGGGATTGGCATAGTGCTTGAATGTCCAAGAAAGCAGTCTGGAAAAAGTAGCTAGCCCGAATAGACATCCTGTGGCAAAAACGCCTACTACGACTAGACTTTCGCTATCAAAAGTTTTCAGGGCAGTTTTTACGGTCGGAACGATGTAGGTGTACATGCCCAGCAACAACAGGATGAAACTGCCAGAAATACCAGGCAGTAAGAGCGCAGAAATCGCGATCGCACCAGCAATGAAAACAAACCAAAGTGCGGTATTCCCTGCTGCTGGCACGGCAATTGTTATCCAATAAGCGAAAACTGCGCCTACGACTAGCATGATGACATTGAGAGGATTCCACTGGCTCACTTGTCGAGCCACGTAGATAGCGGAGGCAACGATGAGTCCGAAAAAGAACGACCAAAGTAGTATCGGATAAGTTTCTAATAAGTACGTGATACCAAAAATGCCAATGACAAAACCGAATGCCATCCCAAACATCAGGGCTAGTAGAAAATTACCATTAATGGTTTGCCAAGTCTGCTTGATGCCACCCGCTTTGAAAGCTTGGAAGAGTTGCGGACCAAAAGCTTTGATGGTATTGATGAGTTGTTCGTAGATGCCCGTGATGAAGGCAATCGTGCCACCAGAAACACCAGGAATTACTTCTGCTATGCCCATGGCCATGCCCTTGATGGCGATTAGTAAGCTATTTTGCATGGTTGAATTGTCGAATTGCTAAATTGTCGAATCGTAGAATTACTGAATTGTTGTTCTAGCTACTAGCCCGACAGTTCTACACTTCTACGATTCAACAGTCTTGAAAGACATTAAATTTGGAGCGCAAAGAAAGAAAAAATAAACTCACCATTTCAATATTTCAAACCATCACTGGACGCACAGTCAATTTTTTCATTTTCATTGACCCACTTTCATTTTCCTTGACCCACTTTCATTACCTACCCTCTTTTCCGAAAGCCAATCCTCTTTTTATCAAACACATTGTCTTCGTTGCTCAAATTGAAAGTTGCTACATCATCCAGTGTCAGCACATTGGCGGATACTTTCTCGCGTTCTTGTTTGGGCAAGCTAGAAATGCGTAGGTTTTGGTTTTTAATAGCTTCGGTAACAACCTGTCGTACCGTTCGCGCATTACCGAAATATTTATCGCGATATTCGTAGAGGAATGCCAAGTAGTTTTCCAGATGCTCACGTGCTTCGGGGGTCGGGAAGATGTCTTTTTGATGCATCATAAACAAGGCAATTTCCATGAGTTCG
>JBCDKV010000438.1:0-4929 GCA_038746215.1 Bacteroidota bacterium
GATGAGTAGGTGTTTTCTTATTGAGCATCAGGCTTTTGGATTGATCGTTGACGTGGACGTACACAATATTGTTTTGGTCAAAAAACAAGTCCGTGAAAACGGCATTTTTGATTTCTAGCGTGTTTAATGATACCTGATGGGGATGCTCGAAATAAACCCACAGAGCAGTATTTTCTCCCTCGCCGCTGAGTTTTTTCCGCTTAATTTTCAGGTCAATTTTCTGCCCATTAATTTTCACGTAGAAAAACTGGTTCAGGTATTCCAGTAAAAGTCGATTGGCTTTATCAGGTTCGTTGGGCTGACAGAAAGCAAGTTCCGTACTATAAGGATCAAAAACAATTGCTTCATTCACATCAGTTAAAAATAGTTTGAGATTGATGGTCAGGAGTTGTTGATTGGAGGTATACTCTAGCTCGCATAAAGAGAGTCGCAGTGGATGAGGGGTAGTGGAGGTGATTGGTGATGGTTGCCCAAGTAACAAGAAATATAGCAATAAGAACATGAGTAATTGACTGTATTGAGCTTGAATTTAGTCATTAGCAATTAGCATTTGGCTATTAGCCGCTAATGTTTATTCTAAGTTCATGGTATTATCTACCACTTGTAAAAAAAGCAGGACGGTGAATGAATTCATCTTACTGAATTAAGGATATACGAAGTATTCAGCAATGCCTGAAATAAAGCTTAGTGAAGCTCACGAGATCGCGCAGCAAGTATGCCTGAAAATTTGTGTTTCCGTCCGAAGAAGATTAACAAGCATACTTGTTGCTCAATATTCTTACATTGACTCAGGGTGTTCTCAAGTAAAATGCTAATAAAACTAAGATTTAGTACAGTCCTATTACTAATTACAAGTACTTGCTCTTAGCCAACAGCTAAAGTCGAGTTCATAGTTTGGTAATTGTGTTGAGGTTACTACTGCGGCAATCGCTAAATTTTTTCTGTTTAAAATGTTGATATGTTTATTTGTTTAACCGATAATCATTGACTAGAAAGTAAAACCAAGGGAATCTGCGCAATAAACAAATCAACAATTCAACGAATAAACAAAGTTTAGCTTTTTTGCTATTGCCACAAGGTCACTTCTTCATCGCTTGCATTTCTTCTGCTACTGCCTGTACTTCTTTAAAGACCCGAATTAAATTGCCGCCCCAAATTTTTTCAATCTCTTTTTTGGTGTATCCACGACTGAACAGTTCAATCGTGATGTTCATCACTTCGCTGGCATCGAATACGCCTTCAATCCCACCGCCACCATCAAAATCGCATCCAATGCCAACGTGGTCAATCCCAGCTACTTTAACGATATGGTCAATATGATCTGCCACATGCTCAACCGTTGCTGGTGGCGCAGGATATTTTTCATTCACGGCTTGGAAAGCTTTTCGCAAGGCGGTTCGCTCATCGGGTGTCATTTCACCAATTGGTTTCATGTTTGCACGAAGCACAGCGATGGCAGAATCTCTAGCTGGATTAGGTGGCGCAGTTCGGAGGTAATCCGCCAGCATCGTCAATTGCACAACACCTCCATTCTTTGCCATGAGTTGCAGCATTTCATCAGTCATATTGCGGGGATGGTCGGTGACTGCTCGGGCGTTGGAATGGCTTGCAATGATCGGTGCTTTGGATAGCGCAATGGCATCGTAAAAGACACTATCATTGCCGTGAGAGACATCGACCATGATGCCAAGGCGATTCATCTCTTGTACAACTTCTCCTCCAAAAGCACTAATGCCGCCGTGTTCTGCTCCATCGGGATCGGTAGCAGAGTCTGCCAAATCGTTATTGGAGGAATGAACGAGGGTGATGTAGCGCACCCCTTTTTCAAAATATAGCTCAACATTAGAGAGGTCTTTTCCTATTGGATAGCCGTTTTCAATGCCGATGTAAATCGCTCTTTTGCCAGCTTTCTCTAGTGTGTAAGCATCATCAGGATTGAGGGCAAGCCCAACGATATCCGAGTTCCTTTGGGTAGAAACAACAATAGAATCTATCATTTGAAGGCATAGCTCCTTAGCGCGGGTGTTGCCATCATCATCCCGAATATCTTGTGCTACAAAAGCCGCAAAAAAGATGGCATCCAAACCACCTTCGATCATGCGCGGGTAATCCACTTTTGAGCCAGTTTCATTGGGATCATGCCGTTCGGACATATCGAAGCCAGGCTGAATCATACGCAAAGGGGTATCTGCATGCGTATCCACGGTGAGTACCTGTTCGTGGATTTTAAGGGCTTGCTGTTTGCTATTCGCTCCTGAAAGCATTGAGGACGACTTACAGCCCGTTAATAACATCATTAAGAAGAGTACAATAGGATAAATTTGATATGACTTGAGAAACATAGGTCAGATAATTGATTGTGAACGGCATATTTGCTCAGGACATCAAATTTACTAAAAAAAGTAGATAAGCAGAAGTAATCAACACCGAAGAATATGACTAACTACTGGAACTGACGGAAGAAATGGAAGAACACGCTGTTAATAGATTACTTTATTTGGCAGAGCTGGCACAGATTAGAAAAACGAATGTTCCTAGTTTAATGAAAGAACTTAGCCTTTAGACAAAGACTTTTGAAGCTTCCAAAAACTTCAAAAGTCTCCCTCCAAAACCTAAGCCACCACCCTCTCCTTCCGCGAAAACCACTTATACAAAATTGGCACGACCAACAATGTCAAAAAAGTAGAAGAAATCATGCCGCCGATAATCGTCAAACCTAGTGGCGACCAAAGCGAAGAGGCTTGCGCCGTTAATGGAATCAATCCTAAAATTGTTGTGATAGATGTCAGGATAATTGGGGTGAAACGACGCTCGCTACCTGCTTGAATAGCTTCCAGCAAAGGTTTGCCTTCTGCTCTCAGTTGATTGATATAGTCTATTAGAATAATCGCATTATTAACGACGATGCCGATCAAACTAATCAAACCAACGAAGGCGAAGAAAGAGAACGACCAGCCCGACAAATAGAGTGCAATGAATGAACCCGTTAATGCCAGGGGCATGGAAGAGAAAACAATCAAAGGCTGCAAAACGGAACGAAATTGCAAGACCAAAACGGCAAAAATGGCTAACATGGCTAGAATCAAAATGATACCTAGACTCCCAAAGGTGCTTTGCTGATCTTCGTATTCCCCTGCGACGTAGTAGGAATAGCCCTGTGGAAAAACTAGCGCCTCTAATTTTTCGATGACTTCGACAGTAATCGGAACAGTGGCATCGGCATCTACGACATCGCCCGTCACGGTGGCATTGCGATCTAAATTGAAATGGCGAATTTCGGTGCTAGCGGCTTGAAACTCCAGATTTGCTACTTGTCGCAATGGTACTTGTGCCCCCGTCTGCGTCGCAAAATAGACTTTATTGAAGTCGTCGATGCTGGGTTCTTCATCGAAAGGCATACGAAGTGCGACCGCATATTTTTCATTGTCTTCCAAAGAGACTTCATCAATGCGCAGTCCATTCAAACTTGCTCGTACTGTCCGATCAAAATCCAAATAAGACAAACCAATCATACCCGCTTTTTCCTTGTTGAGACTCAGTTTGAGTTGCGTTTTATCGACACTCAACGGATTTTTGACATTGATGACGCCCCTTGTATTTTTTAGCACATCTTCTACTGTGGCGGCGATTTGCTTCAAGGTATCGGTATCTTCTCCTAAGATTCGGATTTCGATGGGGGCTTCCACGGGCGCACCATTTTTCAGCTCTTTGAAGGTGATTTCCGCATTGGGATATTCCTCAAAATCTGTTCGTAATTGTGCCAAGGTTTTATAGAAAGTAGCGGGTTGCCATGCTTTAAAATTAACGAGTACTTGCCCATAGGTTTTGCGGAAGGATTTCGTGATTCGGTTGTAATAAACCTGTGGATTTCCGTGTCCGACATTAGCAGTATAGCTGTCCACAAAGTCCATACTATCCAAGGTGTTTTCGACAAATTGAACGGCTTCGTTGGTCTCCGCTAAACTTGAGCCATAGGGCGTTTCTATTTCTACCAATAGCATCGGTTTGTCTGCCGTTGGGAAAAAGCTCACACCGATTTTTGGAAATAAACTCACACTAAATACCAACATACCAATTGCACCCAATAAGATGAGCCAACCAAAACGTAAAGAAAAACGGAGGGCAGGACGATAAACTTTCGCTACTATTCCGTCCAGTACTCGATCTACTAAAGGCTTTCTTTCTGAAGATCGTAATTTCATCAATCGACTAGCGAGCAAAGGCGATAGCGTCAACGCCAAAATTAGGGAAACAACGAGCGTAAAGATCACCGTCAGGGGTAAGGAGCGCAAAAATTCGCCTGCGCCTTCGCCCAATTGCGTCAAGGGAAAAAATGCCAATAAGGTTGTAATGGTCGAACTGATGATAGCAGGCGCAACTTCTCCTGCACCTTTGGCGGCAGCTTCTCGCTTGGAGTAACCTTCTTTGAGAAAACGACTGATATTTTCTAGCACAACGATTCCATTATCGACTAGCAAACCCAATGCGATGACCAAAGAAGCAATCGACAATTGCTGCAAACCGTAGCCTGCGCCATTCAAAATGGCGAGTGCCATGACGACGCAAAGTGGAATGATGGTGATGATGATGGAAGCAGCACGCCAACCCAAGAAAACGAAGATAATTAGCCCCACCAAAAGGACACCTTGTAGTAAATTATTGAAAAAGCCATTGATGCGTTCTTCCACAGCAGGGGCTTGATCGAAAGCCGTCTCTAATTCGATATTGGCGGGGAGTTGTGCTTCAAAGCTTGCGCCAATACTTTTAATTTGCTCAGAAACTTGCAAAATATTAGCATTTTTTTCCAATTTGACAGAAGCAAAAACCGCTCGTTCACCATTCACCCTAGCTTTCCATCGCCAATCTTCGTAATCCATTTCCACCTTTGCAATATCTCTCAGATAGACCAATTTACCATTGCCGCTAGCC
>JBCDKV010000439.1:0-4915 GCA_038746215.1 Bacteroidota bacterium
ATAAACGAGCGATTATTTTCAAAGTCAGGTTCGTAAAATAGTGGTTTACAGGAAGATAATGCTCCAAACATGCTCTAAGTCAAAATATTAATTTATGTTTCTATAATAAGACTAACATCATTTCATAGGTACACCCACTTTAAGACTCTAAAATTAATTGATTTTCAATTAGTTATACCAGTTTTCAGAGTTTCAGGAAAAATGATTTTTATTAACTATTCTAAGCCATACTGCAAACGGGATAGAAAAGTGCTTTCATTTTTGAAAAAAGATAGATTTTATTCACATCATTTGCCTCTAAATCTAGGGCTAAGTGCCCTTAGTGTTTCAATTTGTGTTTTGTCTAGTAGCGAAAAGCATGTCCCAAACTCGCACCTACCAAATTTTAATACTTCCTGTGTTCACGTTTTGGCTATTCTGCTATTAAGTCAATAAGACAACTAATGAGTCAAGAAGTACAAATACAAAAGTACTCAGGCGGGAATCATGACCACTCTAGTACACATTAGTCATTTCTAAACCAACAAATCCTTGTATATCATGAAACATGCAATATTAATTTTCTTAGTCGTTTGCTTAGCCACAATCAAGATGAATGCACAGCAGCGAATACCACTAGAAGTTAGTGCAAATCCAATCATATTATTGTTTGGAGTAGGAGTACTGGCAGTGGATGCGAATTTAGATGCCAATTGGAGCGTAGGTACAGATATATTTCTAGGTGCCAACTTGGCAAGCATCTACTTAAACGGCAAACACTATTTCAGACCACGTAAAGGAACAGATGGTTTTAACGTCGGTACTTTTCTAACGATTCCATCACGAAACGACGGTGCTAGTGTAGGCTTCTTTGGCGGTCATAAATGGGTATCTCAAAAAAATATCACGTTTGAAGTAGCCCTTGGCGTAGGGCGGCAATTCGGAGAAGAAAATGTTATCAATGCGTTGCCTTATTTCAAACTCAATGTGGGCTATCGGTTTAGATAAGAAATTAGGGCTTGTTCGAAGCCAGATTTGAAAGAAATCGGAGAAAGCCTTTGATCGCGCAATAAGTATGTCCAGAGCATTTGTGTTTCTATCCGAAGAGATTTACTGAGCATACCTGATACGCGATTTTTTTATATTGGCTTAGGCTGTTTTCAACTGAAATGAGACTTCTTGTAAGTCTTGATTTATTATGAGATTTCGCCCCAATAACCACTCTCACCTACCCCTTTACAGTGATATATCCTCATTTAAAAAGAAAAATTCGCATATCAATTTTTTGAATAATAAAAATCTATATATTTGTGTAATAATAAAATTTCATTTCCAATATTAGGCATTCATAAAAAATTTTTGATCGGGCATTTCATAATTAAATAGTCAATGCTTGGTTACGATATTATCGGATAGATAGCCGTTATTAATAACAATACTGGCTTTCTACAAAAGCTGTTATAAAGTTCTAAATTTTGTATATGAAAAAGCTATTTTACACACCAACAACGTGCCTTCGCACGGGTCTTTATTTTCTACCGTCCATATCTATTTACAAACAATCTGCTCGGATGAAGGGTAATCCTTAGAGCTTGTTTGGAGTACTATCTTCCTGTAAACCAATATTTTACGAACCTGACTTGGAAAATAATTGCTCGTTTATCTCGATAAAGTCGCTATTACTTTCTTCGCCAGAACCGTAAACTATTGATTTACAGTTCAATCCTACTCCAAACAAGCTCTTAGTCTATCACAAGCTGGAATTGCTATGAATTAGATAGCACACTTCCTTATCTTTTAATACATTCTGATAAAAATATTTTAGGCTCAATTATCAGGCTAGACATTCAGATCGCTGCTCTGCTTGGAACTGTACTCAACCAGTATGCCGCCTAATTTCATACACTAGCTAATCTACACGCAGCTATGCAAATTATTCTGAAACACCATTCTAAAGGCATGTTCGGTATTAACATCTATATGAAAAATTGGCAACTATCTATTAGTACGAAAAAACGAAATTGAAAGAACGCGCTACTACGTAATTGCTCAAAATGAAAGCTATATGAAAAGTTTAAAAACACAACAGATACTTACACCTTTACTATTCGTAAAAAAGCTATATTACAATAATAAATTATCTGCAAGCGCAAAATTTACCCTTACCGCAATCATACTATTAATCGGTAATTTAACTCAGGCGCAAATCAGTAAAGGCGGACTACCCAAAAGCTTTGAATTGGGGCTGAGCGATCAAGCCATACACGAAATCAAAACACCCCCCGTCAACATTAACCAGCTTTTAGAGGAAGATCGGGAAAGGCGGCTCGACAATCTACCCTATCGTTTTGCAAAGCCATTCAATGTCAATCTGAATCTAAGCAATGCTGGGCAATGGACGAATCTGCCAGATGGCGGCAGAATTTGGAGACTGCAAGTGAGCTGTAGAAAAGCAGTATCCGTCAATTTTTTATACGACGATTTCTATATTCCTGAAGGCGGCAGTTTTTTCATCTATACACCAGACCGACAAACGATACTTGGTGGATTTGGCGCACACAACAACCGAGCGTCGAGAAAATTTGCGACTTCGATGGTGAAAAGTACCAGCGTCATCCTAGAATATTACGAGCCAGCCTATGCCATCGGACAGGGTGCCATATCCGTAGGGCAAGTGTCGCACGGCTATCGAAATTTATCTGCGGTTTTTGGATTGTCAAAAGAAGACTTGGCAGAGGATTTGGGAAGTGCAGGCGACTGTCAAGTTAACATCAACTGTTCGGAGGGAAATGATTGGCAAGTAGAAAAGAAAAGCGTTGCCATGATCGTTTTGGATGGCTTTGCTATTTGTACAGGTACGCTCATCAATACTACCGCAGAAGGTTGTCAGCCTTACTTTTTGACCGCTAACCACTGCTTAGATAGCGACTACGATGCCATCACGAATCCCGATGCGTCCGATATGGTATTCTACTGGAATTACGAACGCCCCGAATGCAACAATAATGGTATCGTACCAATCCAAACTACCGTGGGCGCAACGGTCATCGCCAATTCGGGTGGAAGTGCCGCCAGCGAATCTTCCGATTTTGCCCTGCTAGAACTCATCGAAAATCCTGCCGATGTTTACGACGTCCACTTTGCTGGTTGGGATGCAAGTGGAGACACGGGTACTAGTGGTATAGGCATTCATCATCCTGGTGGCGATGCCAAAAAAATTGCCACCCACAGCAGCATTCCTCAATCCGTCGTGAGCAATCAATATTGGCGAATTTACTGGGATGCTACTGCCAATGGGCATAGTGTCACCGAAGGAGGTTCTTCGGGTTCTGCCCTCTTCAATAGCAATGGACAAATTATTGGTCAACTGTACGGTGGTTTTGACGGTGGACAACCCAATTGTTCCGATCCAAATGCGGACGAAGGAGACTACGGCAAGCTTTCCTATTCTTGGGAAAATGCAGGGGCTACCGACAAAAGAAGACGGCTGAAAGACTTGTTAGATCCCATTGGAGGAGGAAGTATTACGTCCGTGCAAGGAAGCCGACCACAGACTTGCGTTGCGGTTGGCAATTGTAGCATTCCTGCCTTTGCTGCCTGCGGTGCTTACGAGGGGAATATTGCCGAAGGTGCAAATAACCATAGCCAGCACAACGGAGATGACTGGATGGGAAACGAATATATTTATCAAATTACGCCCTCCTACTCTGGCGAGATGATTTTTACGCTACTCAACCTGAGCGAGGCTGATTTTGGGCTATTTTTGTCCAGTTCTTGCAGTCCTAAAACAACCATTAGTCAGGGTAATGCTAAAGCAGGTGGAGAAGATGAGCAAATGAGTTACAACGTACTAGCGGGTACGACTTACTACCTCATCATAGATGCAAAAGTCGCTACCAGTGGTGCTTATGAACTCTTGCTGGATTGTCCTGCGCTACCTGCGCCTTGTGAATTACCTGAAATTATTAACTGTGGCGAGACCATAGCCAGCTCAAATATAGGCACAGACAGTGAATTCGATAATTACGTAGGCTCGCCTTACTCCTATACTGGTCCAGAAAAAGTTTTTTCCGTCAATGCAGCAGTTGGCAATCTTCAAATTACCGTCAGTTGGGCTGATCGTAGAAACGATTTAGACCTTTTTCTATTCGATGTCTGCGATGCCAATGCTTCTTATCTAGCTACCAGTGCAGGTTCATCTAACACCGAAAGCATCAATTACAATATTAGCACTGCTGGTATTTACTACATCATCGTGGATGGCTACGAAGGCGCACAGAGCGATTTTGATATCACCGTCAATTGTAGTAGTGTCGTCGTCTCTCCCAAAATTATGCTAGAAGGCACTTGGAACGACAACCAAGCAGAAATGCGCATCGCCGAAAACAATAGCGAATTGATTCCTTTGGAAGAGCCATATACGGACTTGGGTTACAATTATGTAGGTGGCGGTGGGGAAACCACCCATTCCAGCGTCATTGCGACTAAACCCATCATCGGTTGGGCAATCGTTGAACTAAGAGATGCCAACGATCCAACGCTGGTGCGCTCCAGTTGTGCTGCCCTAGTCGATAAAGATGGCAATGTAGTAGAATCGAAAGATGGTAGTTCACCCGTTTCCTTTGCCATTGCTAGCGGTAGCTATTATCTTGCCATTCGTTTTAGGAGTCATGTGCCTGTGATGACGGCTTCGCCGATTGCGCTTTAGCGTTTATACTCCTTTGAGCTTCAATTATTGTAGCTTGTACCGTATCGGCAGCGTAAACCTTACCCTCACAGGTTCTCCAGCTTGTTTGCCTGGCATCCATTCTGGTATATTCTCTACGGCATTTAGGCATTCCATGGTGATGGCTTCGCAGAGTCCTCTCAATACTTCGATGTCGCTCATACTGCCATCTTTTTCTACCGTAAATTGTACCAATGCCATGCCTTCGAG
>JBCDKV010000440.1:0-4907 GCA_038746215.1 Bacteroidota bacterium
GAGGGGTAATGGCATAGCAAAGTAACCATAAGGAATAAAAATTGGAAGGGTGCATCTCAAAATGTCGCTTTGTTGATTAAAGAGCGAATTTTCGTTTGTATTTCATGCAGTCGCATCCGAAAATCTACAAAGGAGCATCCGAAAATCCTCCTTTGTAGATTTTCGGATGCGACTGCATGAAATACAAACGAAAATTCGCTCTTTAATCAACAAAGCGACATTTTGAGATGCACCCTTCCAATTTTTATTCCTTATGGTTACTTTGCTATGCCATTACCCCTCACTCCGCAACGCCCCAATCGGATTAACCAAGGCTGCTTTGACCGACTGAAAGCTCATTGTAAATAGTGCAATGATCGTTGCCGTAGTACCTGCGAGGGCAAATATCCACCATTGGATATTGATGTGGTAGGCGAAATTTTCTAGCCATAGGTGCATGATGTACCAAGCGACAGGTATGGCGATCAATAAAGCAAGCATGACAAGTTTTAGGAAATCCAGCGAAAGTAATTTTGTGATGTTGAATACCGTAGCCCCCAAAACTTTACGAATACCGATTTCTTTTCGTCTTCTTTCCGCCGTGTAAGCCGTTAGCCCAAACAAGCCGAGACAAGCAATAAAGATGGTAAGCACGGCAAAAACCAAGAAGATACGTGCTACTTTTTGTTCTGCTCGATAAAGCGTTTCTAAATGCTCATCGATGAAGGTGTATTCAAAAGCAGAATTGGGAATGGTCTGCTCAAAAGTAGCTTTTACTTTTTGCATACTACTGCTCAGGTTATCTGTGCTGAGTTTTACCAGCGTGAAGCTGCGCCATTCCGAAGGATTGTTGTGGAAAGCATAGGCAGCAATGGGTTTGTGAAAACTTTCAAAGTGGAAATCTTCAACCACGCCTACAATATCTGCTCGCTTTTGCCAAAATAATTCTGGTACGGATCGCCCAATTGCTGCCTCAGGCGTATAGCCCAAAAATTCAACCGCCGTTTCGTTAAGAATGACTTGTACGACAGAATCCTCTTTCGTCACGGCTCGATTGGGTAGGGTCTTACCTGCCAATAGATGCAGCCCTAGCAAATCGACTATTTCTGCGCCTGCTCGATTCGATTCGATGGGGAGTACTTGGTTGTTATCTTCGGGTTTGGCGATGGTTCTGCCGCTGCCACCATTGCCAGGAAAAGACTGCGTACGTCCTACTGCTACGACTTCTGTCATCTGTCGGAGTCCGTTATTCAAAGCGTTGATTTGGCTTACATTTTCTGCTCCTGCGGTTAGGATACCGACGACCAGTTCGGGTTGATAGCCTAGATTTCCTTGCTGTGCGAATTGCAGTTGTTTGAAAAAAACCAAAGTGGCAACGATGATGACCACGGAGGCGGTAAATTGCAGGATGACTAGTCCTTTTCGGAAAATGCTTGCGCCTCCTTTTCCGCTGCTGTAGGTCGTATTTTGGAACAAAGACTTAGGAGAGAATCTGCTTAGGTACAGCGCAGGATAAGCACCAGAAATCAAGGTGATGACTAGTGCAATGAGCAATGAACCTACGAAGAAATTAGGATTTAAAAAGTCTAAAAAGGAGAAGGACTTTTCCGCCAAGAAATTGAAAATGGGCGTAAATATCAGGATCAGTACAAAACTAAGCAAAAAGGAAAAGCCAATGAGTAC
Organism: Bacteroidota bacterium; assembly: GCA_038746215.1. Classification (GTDB taxonomy): domain Bacteria; phylum Bacteroidota; class Bacteroidia; order Chitinophagales; family Saprospiraceae; genus JAAUTG01. The sequence continues at coordinate 1,663 of JBCDKV010000440.1, forward strand.
GGCAGTTTCGGTGTAAAATTGGCGAATCAATTGCCCTCTTGTTGCGCCCACTGCTTTGTTAATACCTACTTCTTTTGCTTTCCTTTGGGAGCGAGCGGTAGACATGTTCATGTAGTTGATGCAAGCAATCAAGATGATAATAATGACAAGCAAGGATAGTAATTTAAGCTGTTTGGGATCGCCCAAACGAGCAGAATAAGCACTGCTAATATCTGCCGAATATAAATGAATATCATTCAACGATTGCAAGGAAAAGGTATACCATCTGTTCTCGACGGGTACGTTGTCTTCGATCAATTGGCTCATGGCTTGCTCTACTTGCGATACCTCTACATTTTGCTCCAATAGTAAATACGTCTCATAGCTGCTGTTGCTCCAAGTCTGTTTCTGCATCCATTTGGGCGTCAAAAAAGAGCCGATCATTTGTGCATCGAACGATATATTCTGCGGTAAATCTTCGTAGACGCCCGTCACATTCATTACGTGTCTCCCGTCGATTGTCAAAGATTCTCCCAAAGGATTGATTCGATCAAAATAGCGCAGGGCAGCACTTTCACTAAGCAGGATTTGATTGGGTTCGTTGAGGGCCTCGGCAGGATTTCCGTAGATCAAATGAATATCGAAAACATCAAAAAGACTCGCATCTACCCAGTACAAATCGCTTTCCACCAATTTTTTATCACCTGCATTGATGAAAGCTTTGTCCCCAAAGTTGTGCTTCATAAAGCGCACTTGCTCTTTCACGCCAGCGATACTTTCTTTAGCCGTTGGGCCAACCGCATTGGGCGCAGTACCAAGGGTTTCTTTTTGTCCATCAAAATCTGCGTGTACTAAAACGCGATAGATGTCGTCCTTTTTTTGGTGGCTACTATTGAAAGATAATTCATCCTGAACGTACAGTAACAACAAGCTTGCGACACTCAGTCCCAGTGCTAAACCCAGCATATTGAGTCCCGTGAATAGTTTATTTTTCCCTAGACTACGAAGGGCAATTTTTAGGTGATTTTTCCACATAGTGCATGTTTTTGATGTGATGGAAGACTTTGAGTGTTATTGGAGATAGTCGAAGATCTGTTAAAGACTGTGTACCACTGGCCAAGGCATAAAGTTAAACATTAAGCACTTACAGTTCTAAAGTACTAGCGCAAGTGTCAAGTGCAAGTTCAAGGAGCGACAGGGGCTAAAACCTTTAAGCATACTTGTTGCGCGATCTTATGAGCTTTACTAGGACTTATTCAGAATATTACTCAAAACTTCGGACACGCCTATTTTGTAATCCAAAATATCCAGTAATTCAGAAAGACTACACAAAAAAGGAAAAGGCTGCAAATTGGCAGTAGTAAAAAGTAATATTCGATATGTTTATGAAGACACAAGAAGTAATTGGTATTTTTAATTCTATCAACACCACACAAATTTTTACACATCCAAAAATCCCGTTAGGGATGTACTGTAGGTAGAAAAAATGCTAAAAATATTGTCAAGTGCCGTAGGTACGTACTATGACATCGTTACAGTTCGCACCTACGGCGCTCAGATCAGGAAAATTTGAACCGTTCTACCCATAGTTCGCCTCTACGAGGCTTTAAAATTAAGGGTTTTGGACTTGTGGGGTGTCAGGAGATTTTTAATTTTCGCTCACCACCTGTTCCTCTACCACCTCTTTTTTCCTACGTCTACTGCGCAAAATGCCGTGCAGCCAATTTGGAATGATAATCGCACCTGCGATCAGGTAAGAATAATAGGTCAGCAATCGCCAAATGGTGGAAATAACAATAGCACTAGTGTCATCTTTCACATAGTCGGTGAGGAAACCACCAAACAGAATCTCGACAAAGCCCGCTCCGCCAGGTGTTGGACTGAAAGCAATGATGACGAACATGGTTTCCAATCTGGCGTAAAGCGCAAATTGGGTCATAAAATCAGTGGGAAGTAATTTGACAAAACCAGTAACGAGTACACCCAAAATCAAGAAGCGGCACGACCAAGCGGTGGCAGTTGCCAAAAAACCTCCTAAGTGAAATTTCCAATCCTGTTTCTTGAGTTGTTGGCTTGCCACAATCATATCATTGCCCAGCTCGATGGCACTGCGGCGGTAGCGTTTAAGGAAACGGATTTTAGTACCACCCACCAAGAACTTCTTGATGCCACGTGGGAAGTGAAAGAGTCCAAAATAGAAAATAGTGCCATAGACTGCCATCAGTACATAAGCAAAGATGAAAGTATAGCCCCAGCCATCCAAATCAAAGCTATTGTCCATATCGGGGCGAATGATAGTCAAGCCAAAAATACCGACCAAAATGGGGATGGATAGAATGAAGAAAGCCGTGTCCAGAACGATGGTATATAGAACAATGGTTGCGGTTTTGGCAGTGGATAGTTTTTCTTGAGCCAGTACAAAAAATGCAACCGCCGAGCCACCCAAGCTCGTGGGTGAAACCGCAGAACTAAATTCCCAAATGAAAATGAGTTCGATACATTTTCTAAAGGTGAAGTCTTTATTGGATAGGATATAGAGCCGCATGGAGTAAGCGAGGTGGCGAATAATAAGTAGTGCCGCCGCAATACCGATGCCCATGAATGTGCGTCTCGTCCACTCGATGCGTTCAAATTCCTTAGGGTCAAACTGTCGAAATACTAAAAAGATGACCACGCCTACCCCAATGAGAACGGGTAAGATGATTCGAGATATTTTGATGGAGTCCAGTACCTCCCGTTGTTCTTGATTAAATTCTTTGATTTGTTCTTTCACTGAAAAATTAGATGTAAGTACCTCTGCCTGATTGTTTAAGCTGTTGATTTGTTTAGATTGTTTATTAGGGCATACTTATTGCGCAATCTTAGAGGATTGGCTAAGGCTCATTTCGAGTGCCACTAAAAACTTCGTACACGCCTAATTGTTTGCGGTAGACAATTGGCATAATCAAATGGCTTGAATAAATAGGTGCAAGTACTTATTGGATAAACTTATCGTACAGATGTTATACTGCGTTTGGGATAAAAAAGTGCATTTTCATTTTGACCACCTTGTAGAATTGATGAACCGAAAAAATGCTGAATTGATTATTCCCATCTAGGACTGTACGAAGTTCTGTTTTTTCTTAACATCGTACTCAGAAACAGCCTGAGCCAATGGAAGAAAATTGCGCAACAAGTATGCTTAGGGAGTCTCTTCGGACGGAAACACAAATTTCAACTTATTTTTCTCTAAAAAATAAGTTGAAATTTGTGTTTCCGTCCATAAA
>JBCDKV010000441.1:0-4906 GCA_038746215.1 Bacteroidota bacterium
AGGTAGAAAGCACAATGATCGCACTTTCTTCATCTTCCATCAAATAGCGAAACACGACATCGTAGATCGGATTCGGAATGATGATATATTCATCTTCGCCTGTATTTTTTTGATTCGATTGCATCGCGGAATCTTGATTTTGTATGCACCAAAGCTACCTAGCTTGACAATCCTGTTTATTTTTATGGACAGGATTATCAAGCAATATAACAAAAAATCGGCAGGTAAGATTTCATCGACCACCGTGGGTTGACTAGACTAGTACTTTTCCGTACCGTTCTACCCTCAAATCAGCCTGTTTTTTATGACCCATAAAGCCTTCGATTTCACACAAACGAGAACAATAGCTACCCACTAAAGCACTCGCTTCGTCCGTCGTCACTTTTTGATAGGTACAAGTTTTGATGAACTTTCCTACCCAAAGTCCACCCGTATACCTTGCAGCTTTTTTAGTTGGTAAAGTATGATTGGTACCAATTGCCTTATCTCCGTAAGCAACGTTAGTGCGATGTCCCAGGAATAGTGCACCGTAATTGGTCATATTTTCTAAAAAGTAATCGGGATTCGCCGTATTGATTTGGACGTGTTCGCTAGCAATATCATCTGCTACTTCGACGAGTTCTTCTATGCTATCCACCAAGATGACTTCTCCGTAATCGCGCCAAGCTACACCTGCCATGTCTGCAGTTGGTAAAACCAATAATTGCTTTTGAATTTCTGCTTCAATGGACCTGGCCAATTGCTCTGAATTGGTCAATAATACGGCTGGTGAATTTGGTCCGTGTTCCGCCTGCCCTAGCAAATCCGTAGCGGCTTGTTCGGCATCGCAAGTCTCATCAGCGATGACTAAGGTTTCGGTTGGTCCTGCTAATAGATCAATGCCTACCTGACCAAACAACTGCCGCTTGGCTTCCGCTACGTACTGATTGCCTGGTCCGACGATCATATCTACTTGTTGCATACCGACGCAGCCATAAGCCATAGCTGCCATAGCCTGCACACCGCCAAGGATGTAGATTTCGTCTGCCCCACCAAAGTGCATAGCAGCTACCGTTTCTGCTGGTGGTAGTCCACTACTAGGATCGGGTGGCGTACAGGCGATAACTTTTTTCACTCCTGCTACTTTAGCCGTCAAAACGCTCATGTGAGCAGAAGCGACCATCGGATAGCGACCACCTGGCACATAGCAACCCACACTATTGACAGGCACATTTTTATGTCCTAAAATAACCCCAGGAATGGTTTCAATCTCAATGTCACGTAAGGCAGATCGCTGAATTTGCGCAAAGCGTCGAACCTGTGCTTGCGCCCATTTGATGTCTTCTTGTGTGCTTTCAGGAACACTCGCTACGATTTCCTCAATTTGTTCCTTGGATAAGCGAAACGATGCTGGATTCCATTGATCAAATTTTTGCGAAAGCTCACGAATGGCTTCGTCTCTGCGTTGCGATACATCCTCTAAAATGCTTTCTACAATCTGACGCGTTTTTTTCTGATTCGCAGAGCTATCTGCTGCTGTAATTCCTTTTTTGATATACTGTATTGCCATTTTAATTTTGAATTTTTAGATAAGTACCTCTAACTAATTGTTTAAGTCATTCATTTGTTGAAACTGTTTCTAATGAACACTTTACACACCTTTATTTAGGGATATGCGAGGTTTTGAGTGATGCTCGAAAGCAGCCTAAGTAGTCAGTCCATGTAAGAAAATCGCGCAACTGGTATACTCAATAGTTCCCTTTGTACACGACTAATTTGCCTTCTTCAAAGCTTTCTCAAAAAAAGCAATATCTCTTGCTATGGCGGTTATTCTGTTTTCAGCTTTGAACAAATGATTTTCGGTTTCATAAGCATGTAGTTCAAAAGTTTTTCCATATCTGAACAATTGGGCAGCCAAACTTTCCGACCATTGATAGGGGACAGCAGTTTCTCCTCTACCGTGATGAAGGATGATCGGGCTTGAAATTTCATGTATGAAGTGGATAGGATCGCCCTCGTCGATAGGGTGTTCAAAGCCTAAATTTTGTAGTACACTATCCATCTTGGCTAAATAATCCTTCATGCTTTCACGATCCGTTGGTTTTTCATTTGGTTCATAATATTTTCCGTAATACAAGGCTTGTTCCCAAGTACTAGCAGAAACAGCCGCCCACAGACTAGCCGCTTTGATTTCATCGGTCGCCAATAGCATTTTCAATCCGACATCACCTCCCATCGAATGCCCTAGATAAAAGACTTCAGCTAGGTTGACTTTTTCCAAATCTTTGAGGGCAGCGATCAAATGTAATACGTCGATGGCATAGTACGTACTCGCCAAAAAACTACTTTGTGTATATTCGAAACCATCGGAGACATTATGTCCTCTGTAATCTGGTGTAAGTACCAAAAAGCCTTGTTCCGCATAGCTCTCGGGTATGCCTCGGTAATAGTCGCCAGGTCGCCAATCCTGTCCTGTCTGATAGCTGACGCCATACGCTTTGGGCGTTGGATGAAAACCATGTCCAAAAATTAAGACAGGAAATCCTTTTTCGGGGGCAACGGACTTTGGGGTATTCATCAAAGTGTAAATTTTCAAGCTATCCGAATAATACGACCACAAATCAGCCGTCCAAGTTTCCGTATCGTTCAGTGCTTTTTCAAAAGTTAAGCTGGCTTTGTAGTCACGCTCTTGTAAGCCCCTAATGGAAAGCGGGGAATTGTTAGCGTTTACGTCAGCTTGTGAACCTACCGTATCCACTTGCTCGCTTTCACAAGCAAGGAAGAAAGCAAAAAGTAGTAGACTGAGGTATTGGACGCTTCGTAAGCATCCAATACCTAGTAAATTCAATACGTTTTTCACTAAATATTTCATAGTAATATTGGTGCATTGGGATAGTCGCCACCCACTATGAAATAGGCAAAACCATAAGTCTTGGCCGTCACGCTTCTGATCGAAGACTTTGGGAAAGTGAATATGTCACCTGCTCGTAGCGTCTTAGAAATTCGCTCCCTACCATGCTGACAAGTAATTTGAAATCTACCGCGATGTACCAGCATCACTTCTATATCTTCTCGAATGTACTTCCCCGTTCTGCCAGGGTCGTCTGCTTGTAGACCATAAACATTGAATTGATCGCCATTTGGATCGCAAGGTTTGACGTGGAACTGATGTGTCTTAGAATCACTAGGTCCAATAATATCCACCCATTGCAAAGTTTCTGGCGAGTGGTTGGGAAAGCCTTGAAATGGAGAAGTCTGATACTTCCCACCTCTCCCAACGTGCGCTTCCATTTGTTTGACTGTATACTGATTGAAAAGACGCAACTGCTCTTGATCTAAGGGAGACATTGGGTTCAATCCATCAGGAATTTTTTCTCCAACTGTTGTGTCTACGAGTTTTCCGTTTTCCAGTAAAATCAACCCGTAGCCTTTTGCCTCTTCTATCACCCTAGGTGCCCAAACCACACCACCTCCAGCATCGTCGTGTCCGAGAATAGAGAAAATCATGCCGTACTCATAACCAATATTCTCAAAACCTCTAAACATATTGGTAGGCAAAGAGATGATGTCGCCAGGATGAAGCACAGTTTCTCCTTTTTCGTCGTTGTTCCAGTAGAAACGCCATGTTCCACTGTGTACAATGAATACTTCTGCGGTGAAATGAGAATGTGGAGAATTTTTAATGCGTGGTGGTTGTCCTGCTGCCCCAATGCAAAAGCCATGCAATTCCGTCAGGTTGACTTTTTGATGCACGCTTTCGGAGACGCCGCCGCCAATAATACTGTAGTTGTCTTTTTTATGACTGCCAGGCGTTTTCGCGTCAATGAAAGCGGCTTTGCAAGGTATTAAATCTTCATATCTGATTAATCGTTTTGTTAGTGACATAATTTAGTGATTTAATTGTCGGTAAGTAGGTGGGGTTGGATAAGCGGCAAATTTTGAGTGAGCTATTTTTAGATCCAAAAAGAGCCGTTCAAAAGTGTCGATTATTTGACTACACCTACTTGGATTCCCTATTTTTTTTCGTTTGTTCATCTAATAGTTTAAATACATCCAAGCCCAGTTGTTCTAACACGTCTATTATATCAATGAATACCCAATTTTCTTTTAGTTGATCTCCTGCTCTACGCCAATAGTCCACCACCCGCAGCGTAATTTTTTTGCCCGTTGCTTTCATTCCTAACCAATCGTCATTCAGGTGTGTCCCGTACATGGCAGGAAAACCAAAGTCACAAGAATAATGAGCATCTCCAATTTGGCAGAAATAATCTTTTCCAACTTTTTCCGTAATTCCCCGATCTGGAAAAGCAGTGATAAATGGCACTTGATGATTGTCTTCGAAGCCCTTCAAACCACGCGTAGTACCAATTCCCGATGGACCATACCACATCATATCTTTGACATCCCAAAAGCGAGTTTGCCCCATCGAAGCTAGGGTTTTCTGATCGTAACTACTCAAACCATCCAGCATGGCATTGGTTAGGTCTAGTGTTTTTTGTCCTTCGGTAGGATCTACCTCATAAGTCACTATACCGTCACCCGTCATCGGGGCAGGCGGGATAATTTCGACCCCTCGATTGGGAATAAAGTGATAGCCTGCTTGTCGCATGACATCCAATAAGTCGAAAAAATACCAGGCTTTGGTAACCTTATTTCCTTCAATTAAGAAAGTGCAAGAGTAGCGCAACCAAGTCGGCTGATTCGTTGGTGGAATGCGCAGCCATTCATTTTTGAAAGTGCCAACTAAATTGCCCGTAAAACTAACGTAATCTCTCCCCTCGTACGCTCCTCCAATTAAGATGTACAGCTGATTTTCCAAGTCGGGAAATGCTTGCATCAGCGGCGTCCAAAATTCAGCTTCATAACCTTCGATGCCCCGAATTTCCTCAAAAGGCTTGGTAATATTGAGTACCAAATCTTCTGAAAA
>JBCDKV010000442.1:0-4897 GCA_038746215.1 Bacteroidota bacterium
GGAGGTTTCGACTATTGAAATCAAACGAGAATTGGAAGACATCATCAGAGATGAGAATAAGCGCAAGCCACTTTCAGACGATAAACTCGCCAAGCTGCTCAAAGAGAAAGGCTACAGCATTGCCCGCCGAACCGTAGCAAAATATCGGGAACAGTTAAATATTCCTGTGGCGCGTTTGCGAAAAGAACTTTAGGAAGGTCTGACTAGTACGGCTGTTGGCAATTAGCTGTTAGCTTTTGGCTAGGGCAGCTCTTTAGTTATATTTTGCCATAAAAGGCTACTCCTTGTTTAATATGCACTAGGCTTATGTGGACGTTTTGAGCAATCCTCGAAATAGATCCTATATAGGCTCTTGAGATCGCACAACAAGTATGCTCAGTAGGTCAATCATCTTTCATTGACTCAGGTTGTTTTCTGCTAATAAAAATGAGACTTCGTACAGTCCTAGAGCTTGTTTGGATTTTGATCTTTGAGTTGAAAATGAGCTATTTTTTTCTCTTACAAGGCGAAAAATGTGAGTTTATCTGGATAAGTGAGCATTTTTTCAACGTAGAAAGAGGAAAAAAGAGCCATTTGGAAACCAATTATCAATTTCCAAACAAGCTCTATATAAAAATACTGAATCTAAAAGCTTTTGAGTACCGTTCAACAACATAGTGACCTATTGCGACAACACGCCTACGATTTAGGCTTTGACTTCGTGGGCATCGCGAAAGCGGAGCGGCTAGACAAAGCGGCTCAGCAGCTCGAACAGTGGCTCAACGCTGGCTACCACGGGAAGATGCAGTACATGGAAAACCACTTTGAAAAACGAGTTGACCCAACCAAACTCGTGCCTGATTCAAAATCGGTAGTGACGCTCTCGCACAATTATTTTCCCAAGCAAGAACAAATAGCTGAAGATGCTCCAAAGTTGGCGCGCTATGCCTATGGCAAGGATTATCATCACGTTTTAAAGCACAAACTGCGAACCCTACTGAATCGTTTGCAGGAAGAAATTGGTGCAATCGAAGGACGTTGTTTTGTAGATTCTGCGCCCGTTCTGGAGCGGCAGTGGGCGGCGCGTGCTGGATTAGGTTGGAAGGGAAAAAACACATTACTGATTCATCCCAGAGCAGGTTCTTACTTTTTCATTGCGACTTTGATTATTGATTTGGAATTGGTCAGTGATCAGCCCATGCGAGACTATTGTGGCAATTGCCGACGCTGCATTGATGCTTGCCCAACGGATGCAATTTCACCACAAGGCTATGTCTTGGATGCTAGTCGCTGCATATCCTACCTAACGATTGAGTTGCGAGAAGCTATTCCAGACGAATTTCAGGGCAAAATGAGTGATCGTATGTTTGGTTGTGATATTTGTCAGGAGGTTTGTCCTTGGAACAAACGCTCCAAGCCACATCAAGAACCTGAGTTCGATCCGCACCCCGATTTGTTGCAGATGGAACGAGCAGATTGGGAGGAACTGACACGTGATGTTTTTCAGAAAGTGTTTCGCAAATCCGCCGTAAAGCGAGCTAAGTTTGAAGGTTTAAAGCGGAATATTGGTTTTTTGAAGAAAGTAACCGAGTAACGCAAGGAAAAACTTAAAATTAGGGTTGTACGAAGTCTCGTTTTGCTTAACAGAAAACAGTCTTAGTCAATATGAGAAAATCGCGCAATAGGTATGCTCAGTAAGTCCTTTTGGACGGAAACACAAATTTTTCTTGAAAAATTTGTGTTTCCGTCCATGAAAATCTCTCGTGCATACTTGTTGTGCGATTTCAGGAACTTTACTACGATTTATTTTGAGTATTACTTCAGAATTTGTACCCACTCAATTTAAAACCCTTTAAAACTCAGAAGCAATACCGATATTAAAAAAATGAAAGAAGGCAAAATTATACACTTGCGTAACATCTGCTCCACCTTCGATGAGTCGATAGCCCACTTTTCCAAAGAGTCGATCATTGAGGATGTCGAATTGAAAGCCTGCGAAAATGTCCTCTGCCCTACCCTGCGGGCCGACCAACGCATCTCCAACTAGTAGGAATGACAGCTTTGGATTGAGGTCAGTTGCTAGCAAGAAAGAAATAAGTGGTACGAAGCCCAAATCCGTATTTTCTCGCGTGACATCGTCTTGCGTTAGGCTAATTTTTGCATCTCTCAATAGTACTGTCAAACCAAGTTCTAATCTCGTTTTCTCTTTTCGGAGCAAAGCATAACGGTAGCTGAAACGATAGGTGTTGAATTCATAGTGACCTGATAGATTAGTACTCGATTCAAATGATCTGCCTTCAAATTGTATGCTCGTACCGTTAAAGTTATCGTAGTTGAATGCCAAAGGAGCGGCAGTGAGTAGAAAAGTATGCTTGTCTGCGAAGGTGTAGCCTGCTTCTAATCGCAGAAAAATGACAGGCTCATTGGCTTCAAAATCATCCGTGAAGGAGAAAAAACTGCCCGTTGCTATATCACCGTTTGGCGCACGTACGTCGTTGTACTGATTGAAGACCAAACCTGATTCGGAACTGAATCGCCATTGTCCATATACTGCTGAGCATGAGCATACAAAAACGAGCGATAGAAAGGTCAATTGAATTCGATGCATATGTTTTTTTGGTGTAAAACGCCAGATCGCTTGCTGCTGTTCGTATGGCAAGTGCTAAAAGCTAGACTTTGTCTATTCGTTGATTGGTCTGTTGGGAATGGCACACCAATAAACTTATCAATATTATGAGCAGAAAAGATTTACTTATTATACTGCAAACGGGGTGAAAGAGTGCTTCTATTTTTGAGAAAAGATAAGTTTATTTACATCATTTACCTCCAAATTTTAGGGTAAGTTTTCGCTGAGGAGGAGGTCGACACCTCCTCAGCGAATCAAGGTTTTTTTAAGGACAAAGAAGCGATTCTCGCTTCTTTGTCCTTAAAAAACCTTGGTCAAATTTGGCAGGCTCGATGCCGCCAAATTTGAAAGCACACGTGGTAGTTTGTACTTAGAAATACCAATAGAGTAAAATGCACTTTTTTATCCCAAATGGAGTATAACTTACTTTTTACAATACCGTCTCTCCAAAATAAATGACCCAAATAATGACGTAGACAGAGGTGGCTATGACAACGCCACGCATTGATTGGGTCGCTCGCCTTTTGTAAAAGAGATTGAGCGCAATGGCATTCAGTCCGATAGCAACAATCCCAATAGTACGCAATCGAAAATCTTCGCCCAAGCCAATATTGCTAACTGCACCCGCCCGATCTAGAAATTCAAAGAGTCCAAAGAGTAGACCAAAGCCCATGACGGGCAATAGGAAACCAATGCTCAGTCCCGTGATGATTTTATTTTGATTGCGCATATTTTTTGATATTGAAGATTTTATCTCTAAAAAGTCTAGTGTTAATGATGCTTTAGGGCTCAAATTACTAATTTTTATTTCATAAAGATTAGCAATTTATGCTGAGGGCACATCTCAAAATGTCGCTTTTGATGATGAGCATTTCTAAAATACTTGCCATCTATTCTACTTCTTGCTTAGATAACAGTCATTTTGAAAATGACCGTTATCATGCCTGCGACATTTTGAGATGCCCCCAATACAATTCCTCTATCCTATCTATTTTCGTATTTTTTACGGATACTAGCTTTTTTACGACAACTTATCCTTCACAAAATTTGTAATGCTTTGGTCAGTATAATTATTATTACTGGAGACACACTAAGAATCATACATTAAAGATAGGAACGCCTCCTGCGAATTACCATTCATACCAATATCGTTCATAAAGATGGAAGCACACTTCGAATTATCTGATGCTGCATTCGAGCAGGCTTTTCAAGACAGCACACTTGATCCTACGCTTTTTAGTCACGAAGCACATCTGAGGTTGGCGTGGATTCACCTAAATCGCTATGGATACGAGCAAGCCATGCAAAATATATGTGACCAACTCCAATCGTATACACAGGCGGTCGGGGCAGCCGATAAATACAATATGCCCCTCACAATGGCTGCCACCAAGGCTGTTCATCATTTAATGAAGCAATCCGATACAGATAATTTTAGCGACTTTATTGAAGCATTTCCTCAATTGAAACATGATTTTCGACGCACGGTGTCCCCATATTTTGCAATGAGATAAGAGCATATTTGGAGTATTATCTTCCTACTCCAAACAAGCTCTAAATAACTATTCCTTCCATGAGAGATGTCATTATAGTTGGAGGTGGTATGGCTGGTCTAACAGCCGCTTACTATCTGGATAAAATGGGTAAAGACTTTTTACTCTTGGAAGCTAGTGGACAGGTAGGTGGTCGCGTGAAAACAGATCGCGTGGATGGTTTTTTATTGGATCGTGGTTTTCAGGTTTTGCTGACGGCTTATCCAGAAGTGAAAGCAGTGCTGGATTACGATCAGCTCAACTTAAAGGCTTTTTTGCCGGGTGCTTTAATTCTGAAAGCCAACGGTCGTAGGAGTCAAATTGGTGATCCTTTGCGCTGGCCGAGCAGTGCATTTTCTACCCTTTTTAGTGGTATTGGGAATTGGGGAGATAAGTTTAACATTTTGTCTTTGCGCTACCGATTGAGTAAGTTGTCCATTGATGCGATCTTTCAGCAACAAGAAGTCAAGACGTATCAAGCCCTAAAGCATTATGGTTTTTCGGAGGAAATGATTCAAACCTTTTTTAAGCCTTTTTTGGGCGGCATTTTTTTGGAACGCGATTTGAATACGTCCAAACGAATGTTCGATTTTGTGTTCAAACTGTTTTCGGAAGGTGATACTGCCATTCCAGCCAATGGGATAGCTGCTATTCCACAACAACTCCTAAGTCGATTACCGCAAAATAGCGTCAAACTTCATCACGAAGCTATCGAGATCGAAACGGGCAAAGTGCGCTTGGTTTCTGGTGAGATATTAGA